>JAIRVN010000023.1 GCA_031253875.1 Deltaproteobacteria bacterium
AGGCTTCGGCCTGGAAAAACCCATTAACGATAACAATACCGAAAAGGGCAGGGCCAAAAACCGCCGGGTGGAATTGATGAAGGTGCAGTAGCAAGGCGCAAGCCATCTACCCCACCACATAAAAAAGACGCGAACCCCTATTCGCGCCTTTTTGCGTGTCGGGCACCCGGCAAGCGCTGCTGCCGTTGCTTCCTTTCGGACCTGGCGGGGTTCACAGTATGACCGTCGCCCGACGGGCACTCTATACGCCGCAAGCCGGACGATGTCAAACGGCCCCGGTTTACAATCTTTCGGCAGTGCCGACCGAAAATTTCACTTGCTTTTGTTCATCAGGCTGCTATTCGGAAAGGAAGATACTGAAGGAGGTAGCTTCGGCAAACATGCGTTTTTCTGTCCCATGACCGTGTTCTGGCCAGTATGCCCTGAGTGCGCGTCAGACACGCGTAGCGCGCCTTTGTGCGACAGCGTCACATATTTCAGCAGGAGAATCGTATATGCATGCAGAAAAAAAGGGATTTACAGAGGATAAAACCGCCTTATTGCTCGGCTCGTTCATTTTTATAGTCGGCATGTTGAACTTTGCCGGCATGAACTGGCTTGGCTGGATAGTCAGGGCTCGCACCTGGCTTGATCCGGTCTTAATGTTCAACGCCACCGGTTCCTCAAGCGCAAAGGCGATCGGGGGATGGATTGCTCCGGCGGCCACGGGCTGGATCAGCCTGTTTATGACCTGGGCGGGCATCACCGCTCTGCTGGCTATCGGAGCCAAGCTCATGAAAGTCGATGTCGTCGCCTTCGTGAAAGCCTTTACGCTGATCTTTTTTGTCGCGTATATCTGCTACGGCCTCGGCAACTTCGCCTATATCGCGGTGTCCCCAACCCCGAAGGACCTGGCGGCAGCCAAAATCACGTGGTCTATAGGTCTTTCCGGTGAAGCGGGCTACATTGTCGCGCTGGTTGTGGGCATCATCATCGGCAACTTCATGCCGGGCTTGGCTGAAGCCATGCGCCCCGCCTGCCGCCCCGAGATGTTCGTAAAAATCGCCATCATCATCATGGGCGCCGAACTGGGCGTCAAGGCCGCCGACGCCATCGGCCTCGCCGGGCACGTCGTTTTCCGCGGCTTGTGCGCCATTGTGGAAGCGTATCTTATCTATTGGGCTCTCGTGTATTACATCTCGCGCAAGTACTTCAAATTCAGCCGGGAATGGGCCGCTCCCCTTGCTTCCGGCATTTCCATCTGCGGCGTGTCCGCCGCCATCGCCACAGGCGGCGCCATCCGCGCCCGCCCTGTCGTGCCCATCATGGTATCCTCCCTGGTGGTCGTGTTCACCTGTATCGAAATGCTCATTTTGCCCTTTATCGCCTCCTGGGGTCTGCACACCGAACCCATGGTGGCAGGCGGCTGGATGGGCCTGGCCGTCAAGTCCGACGGCGGGGCAATCGCCAGCGGCGCCATTGCGGAAGCGCTGATTCTTGCCAAAGCCAAAGCCGTTGACGGCATCTCCTACCAGACAGGCTGGGTGGTCATGGTCACCACTACCGTGAAGATATTCATCGACGTCTTCATCGGCATTTGGTCCATGCTGCTCGCCTACATCTGGTGCACCAAGATCGATAACAAAGGCGAAAAGCGCAGCGTATCCTGGAGCGAGGTATGGGATCGTTTCCCCCGTTTCGTTATCGGCTACATCCTGACTTTCCTCATTCTGCTCTACCTGAGCTTGCAGTCCAAGGAACTCTACAAGCTGGGAGACGCCATGTCGCGCAACATCAACTCCTTGCGCGTACTGTTCTTCCTGATGACCTTCTTCACCATCGGAGTCATCTCCAATTTCCGGCGGCTGTGGGCGGAAGGCATCGGCAGGCTGGCCGCAGTATACTGCGTCTGCTTGTTCGGCTTCATCATCTGGATCGGCCTGTTCATTTCCTGGCTGTTCTTCCACGGCATCAAGCCCCCCCTGGTGTAATCTTTTGAGAGGATACCGATATGCAAGAAGATAAAAAAGTGACATTCAAGGAAGAGATAAGCGCCATGGAGTATGAGCCGCTCGACGAGGTTGAAATCAAGCTCGTCAAATGGAGCTTGATCCTTGGCCTTGTGTCTCTTGTGGTTTTTTATGCGATAGCCCAGATGGTTCCCGGCGCTCACTAGCCGTATCGGAGCGCCCGTTGCGCAGTGCAGCGGCGGGCGCTCCCTCACATCCGGCATCTGCTCCAAATGCATACCTATCGCGTGCGTTATATCAGCGGCCCGCAAGAAGCCTTGCGTAGCGGGCACGAACACTACGTTGCCGCGCCCTCGCTGGCCGCAGCTCTGGCTACGCGATGCTGCTGGCCGGTGCAATATGACAGAGAACACACCTGCGCCTGGGCGCAAAAGCCCGGCGCCGGCCTCTATGATGTGGAAGCCTGGGAAGCTGTATGTTGCCCCCCAGGCTTTTCCGGCGATTAGAGCATCTTCTCCTCAAAAAAGAGACGCGCATGCGGCAGCGCGCCATGTAACGGCAAAACGTGCGCCGTCCGATCAGCTGATTCTTTCGAAGCGCTTGGCGCAAGCGACACAGGGCACATCCGGGTCGCCCGAGGCCAGACGCGCCCTGAAGCGCGCGTATTCCGGTTCATTCCATATGTCCAGCGGGTTCCGCTCCCGTACGGAGCCGAACGCGCGGCGGAACGGGTCGCTTTCGTCCGTGGGCAGGTTCACGTAAATACAGGGGGCAACGGCGCCTTCCGCGTCGATGTACATGCAGCTCTGCACCCGTTCGCTACAGTCGTTTCCGCCGTGTTCGCCGGGCAGGGAATAATGGATGGTCCTGCCTGCGGACGCCGCCCTTTCCGCCGCCTCGTGCAGCAGGATGCGGGCGCGCCCGATTTTTTCCGCCTCGTGAGGGGCGTAGGCCTCGGCCTCCATGCCGGGTGCGGCAATGTAATCAAGGGTGCTCACCACGGCCGCGGGCACATCAAGGCTGCGCATGAGATCCGGCAAGCGGACAACGTTTTCCGCTTCCGAGGCCAGCATCAGGTAGGCGAGGTGAACGCGGGGGTATTCGCTGCCGGCCAGACGCTTGGCCCGGTTGAGGGCGAGAATGCCGTCGCGTACCCTTGCGAACGGAATCACGGCGCGGGCGGCGTTACTCGCGCCGTCGACGCCCGTCAGGGAAAAGGCCGCGATGTCAATGCCGCTGTCCACGAACCTGGCCGCGCTGTCATCGTTAACAGCCACGCCGCACGTTGTGGTGGAGACGGCACTCCCGATGCGCACGGCTGCCGCCGCGTACTCGAAAAAGCGCGGATGCAGGAGCGGCTCGCCCCAGCCTTGCAGGTGCACGCGTTTCGTCCTGTGGATGAGCGGCGCAAGAGCGGCGAAGGTCGCGTCCTCCATGTAGCGCGAGCGCCATACATCCTGCTTGGTGGTGTGCGGGCAATAGACGCATGTGCCGGGGCACCGTGAACTCACCTCAATTTGCAGACAGTCAAAGGGACGTGTTTCACCGAACAGGAAGCGGCGTACAGTACCGGAAAAACCCGGCGGGGTGAACACGGCCAGGGGATCGGCGTCCTTCGCCCTTGTTCGCGGCGCGGCGGGCCGCCGCCTGACGGAACTGGTCCATGACGTTTGTATGCACGGCAGCCGCAGGCAAGCGCCCCATTTGCCCTTGAATGCCGCAATGCCCTTGTTGACGCCAAGCCCGAGGTTCAGGTGCTGATGGCCGAGATCCGCAGCCCGGCCCACAATGGCGTGGAGCAGAACGTCCGCCGCGCCGGGCGGGCAGTCAGAACGCCTGAACGCGAACATGTAAAAAGCCGTGGACAGGCTGGAAAAATCGCCGACGGCAAGGGCGAGCAGGCGGGAGGAAGCGTCCCGGGCGGCAAACAGCGCGGCCTCGGGCGATGCCGCGAGATATTCCGGAATGCGGCCGTAAATATGCCGCGTGCCCGCCTCAAGCTGCCGGAAATCACGACAGGCCCTGACCAGGGCTGCATGCTCGTTGTTCCACTGTTCTTCGGCGACGGTGCATTCGCGGCCCCCCCTGCGCAGCATATTACGCAGGTTTTGCCCCATTTTTTCCACCGGGAGAGCAAGGAACGCGTACGCGTCTTCCCGGATCGCGGCATCAGGGGGCGCGGCTGCGGGACGAGCGGGGCCGAGCACGGTGAGGGCCGAGCATCCGCCTCCCGCGAGAGCGGCTTTGACCGCCGCGTTCATGGCCGCTTCGGCGGCTTCGGCGTCCTCATCGGGCAACGCGCCGAGAACATAGGCAATGAGCGTGCGTTGTCCCTCGTAATCATAGGCCACGCATCCATCACACAAGACGGGATGCGATTGGCTTACGGCGGCCACATAGCTGACGAGCTGTTCCGGAACCAGGGCCTGGGCCGTGACGTGAGAGAAGGCGCGCGCATGCACGGTCAGCCGCTCCCCTTGAGCCACGCGCGGAGTTTGTGCCGCAGGGTCGGCCATAGCTGCGTGACCGTGAATCCGTCCTCGCGGAGCATGTTTTCCAGATTGAGCATGTGGGCCGTTCCCACGAACACGGCGGTGCGCCCCCGCTCGATATGCGGCATCATCCGTTCGCGGAAACGTTGGTCGCGCAGACCGATGACCGTGTTGGTGCGGGTCGGGAATTCCGTGCCGGTATCGAGCATGCGCATGAGATCCCCGTCGAGGTACGACGAAAGGCTCTGCCGCATGCGGCGTTTCCAGTCCTCCGGGCGGCGCAGAAAGTGGATGATCCTTTCCATGGGCACGCTTTCAAGGGAGGCTGTCTGTTCGTCGATGTTCTCCATGCTGATGATCCTGCGCCCCATCTCACGGGCGATTTCCCATGCCTCCAGATCCACGGACTGGTTCCAGCCGTGGCGTTCGAGGAAGGCGTAGTACAGCGTGAAAAACACGGACCACGGCCTGTGGGTGGACAGGATGCCGCGCACGTCCGCCGGAGAATGCCAGGCCATGTTGAGAAACTTGGCGAATGCGCCCTGCGGGCCGCGTACCACGCGTTCAAGACAGCGGATTTCGTCTTCTTCCAGGTAATCAATGACGCGCGGGGTATCCGCGTCCCGCGTTCTGCCGTGGCGGCCGAAAGTCGCCAGGCTTGCGGCATCAAGCGGTCCCTCAAAGATGACAGTGTCCACCCCGGCGAACAAGGCGCGAAAAGCGCCGGCAAAAGAATACCTGAACGAATGCGCCGTGCCGCCTATCCACGAGGTCTTGCCGTTTTTTGTCAATTTCCAGAGCATGGCGTAAGGACGCTGTTCCGGCAGATATCCGCCAACAAGCATACTGTCGGCATCATTATGCCGGGTCTGAGCGGCGCTGAGCAGGGTGTGGTACAAGGCGTCGCGCGCGGACGCTCCCCTGTCGCTTCCTCCGGTATCGCGTCCGCCGCTGCTGTGGTGTTTCCACGAGGCTGCCTGAAAAGGCAGGGCGGGCACGCCGCCCCATTTTTTTTTGAAGCGGGCGATGCCCTCGTTCACGCCGAGGCCGAGGTGGATGTACCGCTTACCCCGGGATTGCGCGCTTGCCAGCATGTGGGCGAAAAGGGCGTCGCCAGCGTGCGGAGTATACGCTGTGCGCGAATGCGCCCCGATGATGTAGGCGTCGAACTCTTCCGGCCCGCAATCCATGACCAGGCATGCCGCGAGCCTGCCGTCCGCGTCCCAGGCGTTCACCAGGCGGATGTCCGTTTCCTGCGCATGCACAACAAGGTTTGTCCGCGCGAACAGTTCGCGCACCTGGGGAGTCACTTCCTTGCGGCGCAGGAATTCCATCCACAATTTGCGGTGGGCGGCGGTGAAATCCCTGCCCTCCTCCACGCGCAGCACCTTTGCCGCTTTGGCGAGAGGGCCGCGTAACTTCCCGGGCACGGGGCTGTCCGAAGGCAATACGTAGAATACGTCCGTTTCGGTCACGTACGGCGCGAGGGAAGGGGGGAGTTCCGGCGCAATGGCCCAGCAGGCTTCCGGCGTACGTTCACTGACGACCGTTTCAAGGGCGCGGGCGAAGGCTCCGGCATCATAGTTCCCTTGCAGGGGGTAGCCGATGGCGATGAGCCAGTCCTTGCCGACAAAGAAAAGAAAGCCGTCGCGGAAAAGCGCCTCCCCGCCGGACATGGCTTTCATGAACGCGACGGAGTGCTCGGGCACTGTTGTGATACTTGTTACCGGCGGCTGCTCCATCATGGAAAAATACGCGGGTCAACTCCAAAAGACAAGCAGCTTCCTTTCGGCTCATTGGAGGTTATACGGCATATACGCGTCAGAAGATGAAAATCGAAAACAGAGGCGATCAGCGTTCAGCAAGCACTTTCATCAGCCGGTACACGATTTGCAATTCTTTCATGGGTAGCTTGGGGATGGCAACCATCAATTCCGCAAGTAGTTTTTCTCGATCTTGTTCGTGCTCAATGTCGAGCATGTCTCGAACAGGCATATCCAGTGCTTCCGCTATCTCTGCCAGGCACTTGATGGAGGCGTTGGCTACGCCGCGCTCGACTTTTCCCAGATGTTTCACGCTCATTCCAGCTTTTTCAGCAAGTTTGTCCTGAGAAAGCCCTTTGGCGGCACGGAGGGCAAATATACGCCGCCCCAAGCTGGCATTGATCTCATCCATAGTACTTCCTTGTCTAACATAAAAATAGGAAGTATAGGCCATTATTTGGTTTTTTGTAGAACCGATAAGTCTTGACATTTGCGTTAACTGTGGCCTATCGGTTCTTATGCATCGTGAAGGAAAGAGGCTGCCCAGACAGGCGAGCCAGTAGCAAGGCGACGATGGATGCCGCGAAGCGGTGCGCTTTGAGCGGCTCAAGCAAGCTTTCCTACAAACCACGTGCTGTACGAGGACAAATTGCGGTGCAGTTTCACTGAAGGAATCCCTGGTTTAGAAAATAAAATCAATAATAAAGGCCAGTTGAGTGAAATATGAAACATTTTTCTTCGCTTTATGCGACTATACAAGACACTGTCAAAAATAAAGTTATCAGGGAAAGAAACATTTCATGGGAGAAACCGGCTGTCTTTGAAGCCGTATTTTTTGAAGTGGTCAATAAATGCAACTCAACTTGCTCGTTTTGTAGCGCATCTGTGCATAATGATACTCGTGAGCGCAAGGAAATGCCGTTTGAATTTTATGGCAACCTCATAGAACAGTTGGTTCAAATGCATTATACTGGTCGCGTAGCTTTTCACGTAGCCAACGATCCGCTTGTCTCTGCAAACTTGGAACGTTTTGTGGCGCATGCTCGGGCGAAGCTTCCTCAGTGTTGGATACAAATAATGACCAACGGCATCGGCCTGACCCCAAAACGCGGCGCGGCGCTCATCGATAATGGCATAGACGAATTATACATAAATTTTTACAGAACATCGCGCAAACAAGCATTGTATCCAAATACCGCAAAGTTTATCACTGATGTGCTGAAAAAGCGCTTTCCGAATAAAAAAGGTGCTGTCTATACTTCCAGCGATGGAAAATCCAGCCTTAAGTTTACACTTACTCCCCGCTTGGTGAAGGAAGTGCTCTGGAGCCGTGGAGGCACTTCGCCAAATAAGCAACCTGATGACTCCAAAGTGAGAGGCTTTTGTCTCTATCCTTGGACGCAACTGAATATTTCAGCGGATGGGCTTGTATCGAAATGTTGTGCGGACATCTATTTTGACGACGCAATGGGAGATCTCAAAGAGAAATCCATTGTGGAAATATGGAATGGCGGGCGATTTGTTGATGTCAGAAAAAAGCTCATGCTTGGCGACAGATGTTCTCTACATGGCTGCCGTGAGTGTGACTATTTTGGTATTC
>JAIRVN010000033.1 GCA_031253875.1 Deltaproteobacteria bacterium
GCGCATTGTACCGCCATGACGGTGAATTTGGCCTTGAATTATTCGGGGCGTGGAGAGATTCTGTATGCGGCACGCTCGCTTGTACGCGATGGAATACGAGCAGATCAGATCAGCGAGGAGGAATTCACGCAGCGTCTCTATACTGCGGGCCAGCCGGATCCCGATCTTCTGATCCGCACCAGCGGGGAACTGCGCATCAGTAATTATTTGCTTTTCCAGTGCGCGTATAGTGAATTGTATTTTACTGAGGAATTATGGCCCGATTTCAGCCCGGAAAGCCTGCACAGAGCGCTTGCCGGCTATGCGGCACGGCAGCGCCGTTTTGGGAAAATCCGGGAGCAGCTTGCCGAGCCCTGAGTTGATGGTGTATATGTCGTCAAGAACCCGTCGTGCCGCACTGTCGCGTAGCCGGGACGGCATTGAGAGGAATCCATGAGCCAATCCAGACCTGATTTTTCGAGCCACCTGCCCCGTCTTGTCTCGGGTGTGTGCCTGGCTGCGTTTGTAGCGTTCATGCTCTATGTCAGGGGCATGCCCCTGCTGCTCTTCGTGCTTGGCGTAACCGCCGTCTCCCTGTGGGAGTTTTATTCTCTGTTCTGGGGCCACAGGGATCGCATATTGACGCGCATGTGCGCCATTCTCCTGGGCTGGGGCATGTTGTGCCTGACGTGGATGCGCAGGCCTCAGGATGCGCTGGTCTTTCTGGGCGCGGGTTTTTTGATCGCGGCGCTGAGTTTTCTGTTCCGCTGGGATCTGGGAGACGAACGGGAAGCCTTTGCGCCCGGCGGCCTGTTTCTGACAGGGCTCGCCTACATCCCGCTGCTGCTCCTGCCCACCACCTACCTGAGTTCCCCCAAGCTGCTGCTAGTGATCTGCTGCGTGGCTGTTTCCGACATCGCCGCCTACTATGTGGGGACGCGTTACGGCCAGCATAAGCTGTGGCCCCGCGTCAGTCCCAACAAAAGTGCCGAAGGCGCGCTGGGCAGCATGGTGGCCTGCGTGATCGTCTGCACCGTCCTTGGCGTCATCCTGGGCGCGGCGCCCTGGTGGGGCTTTGCGCTGCTCGGCATTGTGCTCAATGTTTTCGCCCAGCTTGGCGACCTGTTTGAATCGGCGCTCAAACGTTCCTGCAACTGCAAGGATTCCGGTGTGCTGCTGCCCGGACATGGGGGCGTCCTCGACCGTATCGACAGCCTGCTGTTTTCTTTACCGGTGTTTGCGGTAGTGGATCAGTGGTTCCCGTTCTTCAAGTAGGCAGCGACTTTTGCTTGGCGATATGCAATACCTCTGGCCTGCCGTTGACGGCGCGGAACTCAGCTACATATCCCGGCCTCCTTCCCAAGATTGGGCGGAACGCACGCCGCGCGTAATCTGCCTGCTTGGCAGCACGGGCTCCATCGGCGCCTCAGCTCTCAAAGTGGTGGAGGCGCATCCGAAACTTTTCCAAATCCACGCTCTGGCCGGAGCGCGCAATGTGGCGCTGCTGGCCGAGCAGGCGATGCGCTTTCGCCCGCCCTGGATCGGCGTGCTGGATGGCGCGGCGGCGGACGCCCTGCGCGGCTACAAACTCGGATATGCTCCGCGCATAGTTGCCGGTCCGGACGGTTACGCCCAGCTTGCCGGTCTGCCGGAACTTTCCACTGTGCTCTCCGCCCAGTCCGGAGCCGCCGGGTTGCGCGCCACGCTTGAGGCGGCACGCGCGGGCAAGGTGGTTTGCCTTGCCAACAAGGAGTCGCTTGTCCTGGCAGGCGAATATATCCGCTCCCTCTGCGCCCGTACCGGCGCCGTCATCCTGCCGGTGGATTCCGAACACAATGCCATCTTTCAGGCCCTGGCCGGGCGTAGCGCCGGCCATGTGCGGCGTATTCTGCTCACGGCTTCAGGCGGCCCCTTTCGGGATTGGCAGCGCGAGGCGCTCGCCGCCGTCACCCCCGAACAAGCCTTGCGCCATCCCAATTGGAGCATGGGAACGAAGATTACCATTGATTCCGCGACGCTCATGAATAAGGGACTGGAGGTCATTGAAGCCTGCCAGCTCTACGGCCTGCCGCTTGAGCGGGTGGAAGTCATCCTGCATCCGCAGTCACTTGTGCATTCGTTGGTGGAATTTGTGGACGGCTCGCTCATGGCCCAGCTCGGCACGCCCGACATGCGCATGCCCATCGGCCACTGCCTGGCCTGGCCCCGTTGTCTGGACCTGGGCGTTGCGCCTCTGGATCTGCTCCGATCCGGCTCACTGACCTTTGAAGCTCCGGATGAGGACAACTTTCCCTGCCTGTCGCTTGCCCGCCGCGCGTTGCGGCACGGCAAAGGCATGCCCGTTGCCCTCAACGCGGGCAACGAAGTCGCGGTAGAACTCTTCCTGGCCGGACGTATCGCCTTCCTCGATATTCCCGCCTTGATCAGCGATGTGCTGGACAGCTACGAAAGCGCCGACGCGCCGGGCATGCCCGACAGTGGCGATGTCAATGAAATATCTAAAATAATTGAAAAAATTGATACAAATGCGAGACTCATGGCTGCGGAATGGGCAAAATAAAAAATTCGATATACGCGTTTTTTGCCAGGACAACAAAGAACGTTTACTCCAACAACACCGTCCTGCAGCACTTTGCGGCATCCTCAAATTCGCTGTTCAGCAGATGCCAAGCGATAGCATCAAGCTGTTTCCGGGTTTGGCGCGACCAGGCCTTTTGCCTGAGTTCGGCCAGCGCGTCATCGGCAATCTCTATGTCATACGCCGCGCATGCCGCCTGGATGGAGGACAGCTTTTCGTGCAAGTATGCCGTGTCCTCGTCTGCTGTCTCGCTGCCCTCGTCCTCTTCCTTTGATGCGATTTTTTCAATCACCGCCCGTAGCGCGTCCAGAAAGGGCCGGGTTTCCGCGACCATAACGGCTGTATCCCTCTCGCGCCCTGCCTGCTCCAAGCTGGCCGCCGCCGCCGCCATCTCCACTTCGCCGATATTCGCAAGGGCGCTTTTCATCGCGTGGACGGTGATGACAAACATGCGAAAGTCGTCGTCTCTGCGATATTGATTCGTGTGTATCGCTTCCAGCGTCATCAGGGCCTTTTCGGCATCGTGTATGAAAATGCTCGCCAACTGCAGATCGACGGACGCTTGCGGCGCGATCTCGCCGGCATGCGGAGCGCTCTCCTTTCGCCGACGCGCGGCTTCAATCGCCTCGAGCGGCTGTTTGTCGCGTATCAGCCTGTTCAACAACGCGTTCAACTGGCGCAGGTCTATCGGTTTGGCCAGGAAGTCGTCGAAGCCGTTTTCCAGAAAGATTGCCGCTTGCCCCGCCACGGCATTCGCCGTGAGCGCGACAATGGGGCGGGCATAGCCCAGTCCGCGCAAAATTTTTGTCGCTTCCATACCATCCATTCCCGGCATCATATGATCCATGAACACGATATCATATTCCTTGCCGTTCCGAATTTTATCAATCGCTGCAAACCCGCTCAGGGCTGTGTCGACCGACAGGTCGTAAGGCTTCATCAGTCCTCTGCAGACATACAAATTTGTTTCCAGGTCATCCACGATCAGCACGCTGCCGTAGGGCATGGGTTCGCGCGCGATTGACGGCATATTCATGTGCAGCATGTTGGCCTTGCACTGCCGCAGGTTTTCAGCCAGGTCCCGGCCTAATTTTCCGGCGCCGGCGCGGCCTTGCGGCAGCCGCGCGGTAAAGATCGAGCCCTTGCCCGGCGCGCTTTCCACGAAAATCTCGCCGTTCATCATGTGTACCAGTTGCCGCGTAATATGCATGCCGAGCCCGATACCCTCGATCATACGGTTGGCTTTCTGATCAAAGCGGGAATATTCATCGAAAAGCCTGCCCACCTGTTCCGCCGTCATGCCCGGCCCTGTATCGCTCACGCGGCACACAAGCGTTACATCGGGGTATGCGTCTTCGCTTCCGTATTCGGCGGAGATCGACAACACGACCTCGCCTGCCTGCGTATATTTGACTGCGTTAGAGAGCAGGTTGTTCAAAATCTGCTTGATGCGCAGTTCGTCGCCGAAAAACTCCGACGGCATGTTCTCGTCCACCTGAAGATTGAATTCAATCGGCTTGTCGCCGATGAGCGCCATATTCAACTGTACGGCATCGTTAATCAGGCTTGCGATTTCGTATTTTGCGGGCAGCAATTCCATTTTGCCCGATTCAATTTTGGACAGATCCAGAAGATCGTTGATAATGCCGAGCA
>JAIRVN010000043.1 GCA_031253875.1 Deltaproteobacteria bacterium
CGTGGGCCTGGAAGCGCCGAATATGTCCGAGAAGCGATCGTTTTTATAGCCGGCCATCAATTTTCTGGTAAGCGCATCGTCAACGTTCACGAGGGTTATGCCTTCCAGGCTTGTGGAGCTGTCCGCATGCTGCACCTGGGAGTAGCTCGGCCCGGAGGAAGGCAAAGCGCAGCCGGAAAGCGCCGCGGCAATAAGGCATAGCCCGGCCAAAAGGCAAAAATGGTGAAAAACGCTGTTCCGGATCATCCGCACTATCCTTCAACGCGCCAGTTGTATAAGGGCGCCGCAGGCATCCCGAATGCTCTGTTCACTGTGTTCGCTTGAAAAAAAGAAACGCAGACGCGCGGCTTTTTCTTCCACCGCCGGGTGCATTATGGGCTGCACATTGATGCCGTTTTCAAATAAACGGTTGGACAGTGTGACCGCCTTGCGCGAACTGCCCAGAATCACCGGAACCACCGAAAAACCTCGGGAAGTGCCGACATTAAGCCCAGCTTCGCGGGCGAGCCGTAGAAACAGTTGCCCCCGTTCCCGCAGGCGCGACACCCGTTCCGGCTCTCGCGCCATAATGCGCAGAGCTTCAAGGGACGCGGCCGCCAGCGGAGGCGATATGCCCACGCTGTACACAAAACCGGGCGCGGCATACTTCAGAATGTCCACCAGCGCCGACGAGCCTGCTATATAGCCTCCGCAAGAGGCCAGGGTTTTGCTGAAGGCGCCCATCCAGATGTCCACATCCGTTCCCGGCAGGCCGTAATGCTCCCATATGCCGCCGCCTGAGGCGCCGAGCACGCCCAAGGCATGGACTTCGTCCACCATGAGAAAGGCGCGGTGGCGCTTCTTTATGGCAACCAGCGCCGGCAGGTCGGGGATATCGCCATCCATGCTGTAGAGTCCTTCCACAACCACAAGCGCGCGCTCAAAGCGCGGACGCAGTTCGCCGAGAAGCGCGTCCAGAGCCGAATGATCATTGTGCGGGAAGGAGCGGCGCGTGGCCCCCGACAGTTTGATCCCCTCCAGGATGCTGTTGTGGACGAGGCTGTCGTGGACAACGAGATCCTTGGGGCCGAAAAGCGTGCTGATGGTGGCAATGTTGGTGGCATGGCCGCTGACGAAGACCACGCAGTCGTCAACCCCGTACAGTTGGGCCAAGGCTTTTTCAAGCTGGCGCTGCACAGGCCGTTCGCCCGAAACAAGCCTGCTGGAGGAAACTGACGTGCTGTACGTCTCAATGGCTTTTACCGCAGCCGCGTTCACCTCCGGGTGACCGGCCAGCCCAAGGTAATTGTAATGGGAAAAATTGAGGTATTCCTTGCCGCCGATGCGCGTGACAGGACCGGGCACGCCTTCATGGATTTTGAAAAAGGGGTTGGCGATGCCGTGACGATCGGCCCCGGCTTTCAGCAGACGTATGGTTTCATAGGCCGGATGATCATTGAAACTAAGCCCGGAAGAGCCTTGCCCCCTGCCGTGCGCGCTCAAAACACGCTCGTCCGCGTCACGGTCTGCCTGGATCTTGCGACCGAGCATCCGTTTGATAATCTGCGACGAGACTTTGAATCCGGAATCCGGCTTAGACATTATGAGTGCTCCTTCACACTATGAGTACTGCGACGAGCTTGCGCAATCATGGCCGCCGCCTCATGTTCCGACAATGCTTCCCCATGTCTGCGGGCAAGCTCCATGAGGCCTCCGGCCATGGCTCCATCTTCTTCCGCATGATCCCCACCTGCCAATTTGGCCGTTATACGCACGGCGACTTTGTCGATAGTCGGCGCATCTTGCAGCATCATGGCCGGCAAATGTATGCCGAAGCGCTGCTCCAGCCCGGCGGCCAATTCCACGGCCATAAGGGAATCCATCCCCAGGGATTGCAGCGTGCGGCCGGGATCAATGCGCTCCACTCCAAGCGACAACACTTTGGCCACTTCTCCAATGATCATGCCGCGCACGATCTCCCTAATTTCGTCCGAGGTTTTTCCGGCAATCAGGGACTGGATATCGCCGAAATTTTCCGCGAATTCCAAGGCGTTTGCGCCGCGCAAGACGAGAGCGAAGCGGGATTTTGCGGTCTGCGACAGCCTCCGTCCCACAAGTCCCCAGTCGAGATTGGCCAGAATGCGCGGGCAGGCGTTGTCGGCAAGGATAGCGTCGAACTGTTCCAGCGCTTCGGCGGAGGTAAGGGCAGAGCGGCCCAGATGCTGCTCAAGGCTTTTTTTCACCGCCTCGTTGCGCGCCAGATAGCCTGTATCGCCTATCGGCCCCCAGGCTACGCAGCTTGCAGGCAAACCCATGCGGCGGCGCAAGAGGGTCAGTCCCTCCAAGCCCGTATTGGCAGCCGAATAGCCGGCCTGGCCGGGGTTGCCCAGTGCCGCGCTCACCGAAGAGTACAGAATGAAATGATCCAGCGGCTGATTCAAAGTGGCTTTATGCAAATGCCACGCTCCGGCAAGCTTGGGAGACAGCACAGCCTCCAGGCTTTGGGCGTCGAGGCGCGCCAGGACGCGATCATCAAAAACCGCCGCCGCGTGGACGATGCCCCTGATCGGCGGCATGGCTTCGCGCACGCGCCGGATCAGGGCGGCAACCGCTTCGGCGTCGGCTATATCGCACGCCTCCGCGCACGCTTCCGCGCCGCGGGCGGCAAATTCCGCAATGACGTTATCCGCGCCGGAGGTTTCGCGACCGCGGCGGCCCACCAAAACAAGACGGCGCACTCCAAGATCCGCCAGCCTGCGGGCGGTGGCCAGGCCAAATCCGCTCAAGCCGCCGGTGATCAGCCAGGTGGAAGCGCCGTCCAGTACAGGATGCCGGGAAGCACCTTGCGGAGGCACATTAATAGGGGGGGCTTCGTCGCAGGAAACGACAATTTTGCCCACATGCCGCGCCTGCTGCATAATCCTGAATGCGTCCGCCGCCTGATCGGCCGGGAACGCCAGATACGGCAAGGGCGTGAAAATCCCCTCGCGGAACAGTTCCATGATTTCCCGGAAAACGTCGGCTGCCAGTTGTGGGCGGCCTGTAAGCAACTGATCGGCGTCCACAGCGAAGTAGCTGATATTATTTTTGAACGGACGCAGGCCAAGAATGGTGTTTTCCACAAAATCGCGTTTGCCCAGTTCGATGAAACGACCGAAAGGCTTGAGCGTCGCGATGCTGCGGCGCATAGCCTCTCCGGCCAGGGAGTTGAGCACCGCGTCTACCCCCTCGCCGTTTGTGGCGGTAAGGATGTCGCGTTCAAAGGAAAGACTGCGCGAATCGAAAATATTCCGGATGCCGAGCAGTCTGAGGAAGTCGCGCTTTTCATCGCTTCCGGCTGTGGCGTAAATTTCCGCCCTCAAATGGCGGGCCGCCTGAATGGCCGCAAGACCGACCCCTCCGGCGGCGCCGTGGATCAGCACCTTTTCTCCCGGCTGCAACAGTGCGAGATATTTAAGAGAATAGTACGCGGTAAAAAACGCCGTCGGCGCTGTTGCCGTCGCCGCAAAGTCCCACTGTTCAGGCAGGCGCGTCACCGCGCTGGCCGGAGTGACCACGTGGCTGGCAAAACATGCCGGGGCGAATCCCACTACGGCGTCACCCGGCGCGAAATCCCGCACTCCGTCTCCCACTTTCGTGACCACTCCGGAAAATTCAAGACCAAGAGTTGCGCCGGCAAAGCCGTTTTCCACGGCATAATCGGGCAAAAGTCCCATCGTGAGCATAACGTCGCGAAAATTGAGGCCGACGGACATAATCCGCGCCTCTATCTCCCCGGGAGCAGGGATTCTCGCGCTTGCGGCAAGCCAGACAAGATTGCGCAACTGTCCCGAGGCGGCGAAATCCAAACGGAAACGCTCTGGGCGTTCCATTTTCGGTGAAACGCTCCCGGCATCTTCCCGCAGCATGAGCGCATACCTCGCGTCGGGAGCGAGCAGAATTTCATTGCATCCGTCCGGGTAGAGAAATTCCTTTTCCAGTTTGGCGGCCGTAAGCGCGGCAGAAGAAGTTCCGGGCACATCCACAAGCGTACACTGCAAACCAGGGTACTCGTTCATCACAACGCGCCCGAAACCCCACACGGCGCATTGAGCCGGGCTTGGCGTTCCCGTCGCGGGCAGATCCAAAACCGGCGCGCCGCCCCTGGTCACGATCCATAAACGAGACCCGGCTTCGCTTGCATCCGCAAGCTCTCGCGCATAACCCAGCAGGGAAGACAATGTTTTTGGCGCGGCATCAGGCAGGTCGTCAGCGCCGCGCATGAAAACCACATGGGCAAAATCCTCGGCATGGGACTCTTGCACGCCAAGAGTAAGTACAACCCGCTGATCCATGGACTTCAGGCGTCCACGCAATTCCGCCGCCAAGGGAGCAGAGGCGTCGTCGGCCAACAGCAGCCACGAAGCCGCCGGAGGCGTCGGCAAGACGATGCTGTCCTCCTGAGGCCGTTTTGCCAGGACAATGTATGCTCCTTCGGCAAGTGCGCCGGCGTCCGGTTCAGTACATACCCGACAATCGACAAATCCTTCCTGAGCGAGAGCGCGCTTCCACGCAGCGGGCGAAAGCAGAGATGAGACGTGTTCTTCCGGGATTGTCGCGCTTTGCCGCCACCATGCCGGGTCAAGCCCTTCCAGAAAATCCGCGCTCCAGTCCGGGTAGCGCTCGGCCAGCAGCACAATGCCTCCCGGCGCTGTTTTCCGTCTGACCTGCGCGAGAACGGACCGAATATCGACTGCGCGGTGGAGCACATGGCGAAGGATGACCACATCAAACAGCTCCGGCATGCCGGCTTCGTCGCCCAGCGCCAATTGCGAAGCTTCAAGCCTGGTCACGGTCACGGCGGCATGCTTTTCATAGCGGATTACGGCCTGTTCAAAGCCTGCGGGATCGGACAGAGCCAGCGCATGCTGAAAACAATCTTCAGCAAGAACGTTCCCGAGCGTTTCCGTCAGATCGCAGGCGAAGCCGGAAAATTCCAGAACGCGCAGGCGGCGCCCTTCAGGCCAATCGCTCGCGATATGAGTGATGAGTTCCTTTATGGCCGTACGCGTGCCGAGGTATGTAGGATCGGTGTGCTGCAGGCCGGCCGCCACGGACGCATTGCGGATTTCCTCCAGAAGACCGCGGCTGTCAATCCGCCCGAGAAGCAGGTTTTTCAGACGAAGTCCAACACGCCCCAGAAGAATCAGTTGCGGCAGGCATTCCGGCGCATCCCGCAGGAGGTTCTGCCAAATGGCGTCAGCCGAAAGAAGCTCCTCATCCTCTACAACGATCAGGCGATCTCCATCCACGCGCAGAAGACCTTCATTCAGCAAAAGACGCTCCAACCACTGCGCGTATGCGGCATTCGGCAACAGGCTGGAGGTGTCGCCGGGCAGATCACGAAATGCCTCCAAGGCAAAGGACAAGGCCATGGCTTCCAAAAGGGGCAGCGTCTGCGTGTACCATTTTTCGCGTTCATGTCCGTTCCCGGTAAAGACGATCTTAAGACGTTCGGCCAGCGTATTCGTGGAGGGCGTACGAGTGGACAGACAATCGACCGGATGGGGGGATAGCCGGGACACGGCTTTCCATGACGATATCCTTTTCTCGCGCCGCGTGGGCGACATGGCCTGGAAACGGCATTCGGAAGCCTTGGCAAGCAAGTTGCCGGCATCATCAAGCAATTCAAAATCCGCTGTAAGGGAACGAAGTCCGCTACGCCGGACACGGGCACGGATGCGGGAAACGTCTCCTTGGCGACACCGTTCGACGCGCCCTGCGCCGATGGGCAGAAAAGCCGTGATTTTCTTGAAATCCGTGTCGGCGCCGTGCAATGCGACTAACGAATGGAAGCAGGCGTCCAATGCGGCCGGGGGCAGATAGTAGCCGTCTCCATACTCCATGTCGGGGTCGCAATGAACCTCAACGGCATCGCCTGCCACACGGACGGACTCCACAGCCCGGAATGCGGGGCCATAATCCAGGCCCAGCGCGCTCGCCATTGTATACAGGCTTGTTCCGTCCACGCGCATGGCGTCATCGGGCAATGCCGCCATGTTCGCTGAGGGCACACGCCCGGCGGCCGACAATACGCAGCCTGACGCATGCTGGTTCCAGCCTCCAGCGCTCAGACGCGGGCGGCTCAGGATGCGGAAGTCGCCGTCTCGGGGGTCAAGCAGACAGCGTACGCACAGCGGGTTATCGCCGTCAAACACCATGGGGGAGACGATATCGAGAGCTTCGACAACCAAATGTTCTCCACCCAGCCATGCCTGCGCGGCAGCTAGGGCCATTTCCACATAGCCCGCGCCGGGAAAGACGATGGCGCTCCCTACCTTGTGATCATGCAGCCATTGCTGTACGGCGGGATCCAGAATGTTCTCCCAGGCCGTTTCCGCAACGTCCAGACGCCACCCCAGCAAAGGATGCGTACGCCGCCGTTCGGGAATGCATTCAACGGTTTTGGGATGCCAATAGCGTTCCTTCTGCCATGGATACGTGGGCAGATTCACGCGAACTCCCTTGTAGGGAAAAAATGCGCCAATGCCCATATGGTTTGCGACCGCATACGTCCGCATTGCTGTTTCGACAATGCGGTTCATGCCGTCATCGCTGCGCAGCAAAGTTGGTAATACGCGCGCTCTCGCGTCGAAAGAGGCCGCACATTCGCTGATATAACGACGCAGGACGGCATGGGGACCAATTTCTACAAATATCCGGCATCCAAGGCGCAGCAATGTACCCACGGCGTCATGAAAGCGGACGGGGCAGCGGACGTTGCGCCACCAATACTCGCTGTCCAGTTCTTCGCCGGAGCATGCCTTCCCTGTCACCGATGAGACGAACGTGGCTGATGCGGATTGTGAGGGAGACAGGCCTTGCAGCTTTTCCAGCAGAACGCTGTGGATAGCATCCATGCTTGCGCTGTGGAATGCGTAGTCGAGATCAAGCGGGTGAAAAAAATACCCCTGGATCGCCGCATGTTCCCCAATACGCGACAAATTTTTCATGCCGCCGGACAAAGTGACGTTTTGGGGAGAGTTGATGCCGGTGATTTCCACATCAGCAATGTCCAGTTCTTTGATGAGCTTCCGGGCGGCTTTTTCGGAAAGTCCCACGGCAGCCATACGGCCAGTCCCTCTGGTCAGCCCCTGTGTTTGGCTCCGCGCGCAGATCACGCGTATGGCCTGCTCTCTGTCCAGCGCTCCTGCAGCCCAAGCCGCCGCGATCTCGCCCATACTGTGTCCCATGACGGCTTTGGGAACAACGCCGAATTCCCGCAACAACATGGTTACGGCAACTTGTATGGCGAAAAGCAGAGGCTGGCATATGGTTGTATCGTCAAGCAAATCAGGGCGTTCATCTTGCAGGGCTTCCAACAGAGAAAAGCCGGACATGGGGCGCATGCTCGTATCCAGCTCCGTCATGACGCGGGCAAAATCCGGAGATTCTCCAAGCAGGACGCGCCCCATTCCGATCCACTGAGCGCCGTTGCCGGAGTAAATGAAGGCAGTATCGCCGCTTTCCGGCAAAGCCTCTTCCGTAAAGATATGAGCTGACGTGCCGCCGTCGGAAAATTGCCGCAACGCGTCTGCAATCGCTGCGGGAGTGGGCTCGTGGACAATAAGACGTTTTTTCAGGAGATCGCGATGAAAGGTGGCGGTATAGGCAATGTCATAGTAGTTTTCTGTGGCGGTTTTTTGCAGAACGCCGGCATACGCGCCAGCTAGAGCGCGCAATGCGGCGTCCGTTTTAGCTGACAGCCGAAGCGGCGGGATGGAAAAACTGCCGCCGCGCTTGCGAACAACGCGCGGATGAAACTCCCGTACTATCACATGGGCATTGATGCCCCCAAAACCAAAAGAGTTCACCGCAGCGGTGAGCGGTTGTCCGTCACTTCTATCCAAGGGCGTATATTCGCTGATAAATCTTATGTTAAGGGCACGAAAATCTATATTGGGGTTTGGCGTATATGTAAACGGCGCTGGGGGCAGGGCACGGTTTTTCAACGCCAGCACGGCCTTGGCCAGCCCGGCCATGCCCGCTGCCGGTTCCATATGGCCCAAGTTGGCTTTTACCGAACTGACAAGTAAAGGATGGACGCGCTCTATGCCGTAGACAGCGCCGATGGATGCCGCTTCCACAGGATCGCCCACAGCGGTGCCGGTGCCATGGGCTTCTACAAAATCGACCGCATGCGGAGAAAGTCCGCTTCTGGTCAACACGTCGCGCATGAGCTGCGTCTGCCCCGCCACACTGGGAATGGTGATGCCCGTCTTTCGCGATCCGTCAGCATTGATGCCGCTTGCCACGAGCACGGCATGAACGGGATCACCGTCAGCAAGCGCTTTTGACAAGGGTTTGAGCAGAAAAACAGCGCCGCCCTCCGAGCGCACATATCCGTTAGCCGCCGCGTCAAACGGCCTGCAATGCCCGTCCGGCGACAGCATGGAGGCCCTGCTGAATCCTACAAAGGAATAGGGATGCAGGAGCAAGTTGACTCCCCCTACAAGGGCGACGGGGACCTCGCCGGAACGTATGGCCTGGCAGGCATAGTGCAACGCCACCAGCGAAGCGGAACAGGCTGTATCTATGGATAGAGACGGGCCGTGCAAATCGAAAACATAGGCCAATCTGTTGGCGGCTATGCTGAGCGTATTGCCGGTCATGGAGTGAGAGGACATGCTCGCCAGATCTTCCAGTGCGGACAAGCCATAGTCCAGACTGGAGATGCCCACATACACGCCGCATTTGGAACCCGCCAGCGTCCGGGGAAGGATCCCGGCATTCTCCATGGCTTCATAAGCCAACTCCAGCAAAAGGCGCTGCTGGGGGTCAAGCCAGGCCGCTTCACGCGGCGATATGCCAAAAAAATCGGCATCAAACTTTTCAATATCCGGCAGCACGCCCGCCGAAAAGGTTACGCTTCGCCCAGGCTCAGTGCGATCGTCGTGCTGCAATTCCCGAACAGGCCATCGCTCTTCGGGGATTTGCGTAATGCAGCTTTTTCCATTTTTCAGCGTGTCCCAAAGTGTCTGTTCATCCAGAATATGTCCGGGAAAACGCAAAGCAAAGCCGATAATGGCTACACCAGCATCTGGGTGTGCTTTTTTCCTAGTGCTGTTTTTGTAAGCGCTCACAGGGCATCACGCTCCCTGCGACTGGGAAAGCCATCGTCGATCGCCATGGCCGGAAAAAGAAAAAAAACCGCCCTGACAAAACATTGCCAAGACTGCTTTCGTAGCAGTAAGTATGTAGAGTTTAAGAGAGAGCAAGGGCTGTGCCAAGTTCACATTACGGCATGACTCGCGAACGTCGGAAAAAAAGAGCGGTGGGCTTGCTCCGAGATAAGTAACTCTCAAAAGTCTCCCCATCATCCGTCGTTTTCCACATAGACGGCATGCTATGTCGACACGTTACAAAATCCTCTCCCTGTCTCGTTCATACGCTAGCAGGACGCATACGCCAAAATTACTGAAAACGCAAGATATGTTTCGCATGGTTGTCGGTACTGCAGTGATATGCAAATTGATCCTGCATGGCAGAAATACGGCAAATTTGTCGCGTTGTTATGGCAGTATATAGAAAATATTCTTACAGGCTATTCATGTTTTCGAGGCCGACCGGCACCGGGACGGGCGCCGGCGATCTTGCGGCACAAATCGCCCATTACTACGGCTATCTATTTGAAGTCATTGGGTCTGGAAGAGACGCGCGGGGCTTTGGATGCCTTGGCAGACCGTTTCCGAACCGTTTCCAGAGAAAAGACCAAGGTTGTTTACTTTCAACAAAAAGACAGCCCCATACAGGCGAAGGTCTGTGTACAATCCGGCAGTGGGGCAAAAGCCGATGTCAAGCTGCGGCGCAAATCCGTATAGGATAATAGAGTCAGAGGCGGGGGGACGGAAATGCAAACCGTTTCCGACAAAGACAGCGGAGAGGCGTGATTGCTCACGCCCCTCCTT
>JAIRVN010000048.1 GCA_031253875.1 Deltaproteobacteria bacterium
TACCCGATGATACACCCGAGTATAAGACCGGCCATAATCTGCATCCAAAGCGGGAACTTCTGTGTTGACCTAGCTGCACTCATGTTGATCACTCCTTAAGCGGTAAATAATGCCCAGCCCGTCACTCTGCCGCCTCAGCAAACGCAATGCGCCTTTTCCTGTGAAATATGCAGGATATATTCTATCAAAAGCTGAAATGTCAGGCAAATAAAAATGTATCCAATGTTACGCGGGAATGTCAGCCACGCGGTGACAGGCCACGAAATGCGCCGGCTCGACTTCAACCAGCGGCGGTTCCTGCTGCGTGCATATATCTGCCGCGTAATTGCAGCGGTTCGCAAAGCGGCAGACGGGCTCCGGGTTGATAGGAGAGCTTATTTCTCCGCGCAGCAGTATCCGTTCTGGGCGGTTGCGGATGCGCGGCACCGGGATGGCTGAAAGCAAGGCCTTGGTATACGGATGCGTCGGATATGCGAACAGCGTTTCCGCAGGCGCCTTCTCAACCAGACGCCCGAGGTACATCACCGCGATATCGTCGGAGAAATGGTTGACTACAGAGAGGTCATGGGTGATAAAAATATATGTAATGCCAAAATTTTGTTGTATTTTTTTCATCAAGTTCAAGGTCTGGGCCTGAATGGAAACATCCAGGGCGGAAACCGGTTCGTCGCAGACTATGAATTTTGGATTCAAGGCCAAAGCGCGTGCGATGCCTATGCGTTGCCTGCGTCCGCCGTCCAATTCATGCGGATAGGTGTTGATCAGGCGTTCCGCAAGCCCGACCGTATCCATCAGTTCCAGCACGCGCATAAAGCGTTTGTCGCTGTCCGGAATCATCTTCGCCAAGACAATGGGTTCCTCTATCGTCTCCGCGATTGTCTTACGAGGGTTCAGCGAGGAAAAGGGGTCCTGGAAGATAAGCTGCATCTCTTTGCGTTGATGGCGCATTTCTGCCGCATTGAGCCTTAGGACATCAACGCCGTCAAAAATGATTTCACCAGCGGTGGGTTCAATCAGGCGCAGTATGGTGCGCCCCATGGTCGTTTTTCCGCAGCCGGACTCGCCGACCACACCCAAAGTACACCCTTCTTCAAGGGTAAAACTTACATCATCCACGGCGTGGAGGAGGCCGACCGCCACGCGAAAATATTTTTTGAGGTTTCGTACCTCCAACAATACCTTGCCCAACGAACTTACCTCCTACAGCATGCTCATGTCGGTGTCGGCATACAGGTGGCACTGGACATAATGCATATCACTGATCCGTTTGATGGCGGGCAATTGCTGCGAACACTCCGGCTTCGCATAGTCACAGCGGGGATGGAAGGCGCAACCCGGAGGAAGATTGACCGGATCGGGGATCAGGCCTCGAATCGGCTTCAATTCCGCGCGTCTGTTACCGATATCCGGCAGCGAATCGAACAGCCCCTTGGTGTAGGGATGGCGCAAATGGTCGAAAATGTCTTCCAGGGTGCCGTATTCCACGATACGCCCAGCATACATGATGGCCACCGTATCGCAAACTTCCGCAACAATCCCCAAGTCATGCGTGATCATGAGCATGGACATTCGCGATTGTTCCCGAAGTTCGTTGATAAGTTTAAGCACCTGCGCCTGAATGGTAACGTCCAGAGCAGTCGTGGGTTCATCCGCAATCAGCAGGTCAGGACTGCAGGCCAAGGCAATAGCTATAACCACGCGCTGTTTCATGCCGCCGGAAAACTGATGCGGATACTCCCCGGCGCGCCCGCCCGGTATGCCCACCAGTTCCAGCATGCTTTTCGCCTGTTCCAGCGAAGCCTTGTCATCCACCTTGCGGTGGATTTTGATGCCTTCGGCTATCTGTTCGCCCACGGTTTTGATGGGGTTGAGCGAAGTCATCGGATCCTGAAAGACCATGGCCACCATGTTGCCGCGAATTTCCCGCAGCCGCTTGTCGTTCATTTTCAGAACGTCTTCTCCCTCCAGAAATATCTCTCCAGAGATGATTTTTCCCGGCGGGTCGGGAACCAGGTTCAGTATCGAAAGCGCTGTCGTCGTCTTTCCGGCGCCTGTCTCTCCCACAAGGCCAAGGGTTTTCCCGACGGGGATGGTGATGTTCACGCCGGTGACGGCATGCACCACTTCATCGCCGGTGACATATTGTATTGTAAGACCTTTTATTTCGAGCGTGTTTTTCATTTCATCCGCCATATCAACGCCCCGCCTACTGCTTCAGCCTGGGGTCGAGCGTATCCCGCAGCCCGTCACCCAGCAGGTTCAGCGCAAGGATGCTGAAAAATATGGCCAGGCCCGGCGCGATGACGATGTACGGGTAGTCGCGCATGAAGGTGCGGCCCGAAGCCAGCATATTGCCCCATTCCGGCACCGGCGCCTGGATGCCGAGGCCGAGGAAGCTCAAGGCCGCAATGCACAGGATCGCGCTTGCCACATAGAGGGTGACCTGCACGATAATCGGCCCCATGCAGTTGATAAGGATGTGGTGCCTGATAATCCACAGATCGCGCGCGCCGATGGAACGCGCCGCTTCCACGTATTCGTTCTCGCGCACGCCCATGACCGCGGAGCGCACAACGCGCGCAAACCTGGGGGCAAAGGAAAGGCCGATGGCAATGACCAGGTTGACCATCGTCTTGCCGAAGGCGGCCACAATAGCCATGGCCAGCAGTACATCGGGCAGGCACAGGAACACGTCCATGGCCCGCATGATGAGGCTGTCCAGCCTGCCGCCGTAATAGCCGGCAACCGCGCCGAACGCGCCGCCCACGAAGAGCGAAACGCCCACGGCAGCAATGCCGATGAGGAGCGAGACGCGCGCGCCATGCAGAATACGCGCGAGAATATCGCGCCCGAGTTCATCCGTCCCGAACCAGTGATCCCAGCTTGGCCCATGAAGCCGATTGCCGATGTTGATTTTGATAACCACGGTGTCATAGTCGGCAAGCGTCTGGGCCAAAATGGCCCCCAGCACAATAATAACAAACAGAACAAGGCCCAGTACGGCGGTCGGGTTTTTCATAAAGCGAAGCCACAGCTCGTAGGCGATACTCTGCTTTCTGAATTGTCGGTAAAATTCTTTTTTGGTCGTAAAGTTTCTTTTTGGCGCAGATGAGCTTTCCATGCCTTACCTCGCGTTAGCGCCGGTACTGTGCGCGTACTCTGGGATCGATATATGCATAAATGAGATCAACGATCAGGTTTGAAATCGCCACGCAGAACGCCATGACAACCAGCGCTCCCAAAACGCAGGGCGTGTCGCGCTGGTTGATGGCTTCCACCAGCAGGCGGCCTGTGCCGGGAATGGAAAACACTGTCTCGGTGAGCACCACGCCGCCCAAAAGCATCCCCACGTTCAGGCCGATGATGGTGATCGTGGGCATCAACGCGTTGCCGAGCGCGTGGTCGTAGATCACGGCGTGTTCAGTGACGCCCTTGGCTCGCGCAGTGCGGATGTAATCCTGGCGGATCGCTTCCAGCATGGACGAGCGCGTCGTTCTCATGATGTTTGCCATGTAGTTGAAGCCCAGGGTGACGGCGGGCAGGATCAGGCTCAAAAATCCTTGATCCATGCCGCTGGACGGCAGCCAGCCCAGATAGACCGAAAAAAGAAGTATAAGCAAAAGGCCCAGCCAGAAAATCGGCATGGACACCCCCATCAGGGAGACGACCATCATGGATTGCGAAAAAACGGAATTCGGCCGTGTCGCCGCCAGAATGCCAATGGGAATCCCCAGCGATACACAAAGCACCATTGCACAGATAACAATCCAGAATGTATTGACAAGGCGCACGCTCAACTGATCCATGACCGGGGCGCGCGTCACATAGGACATGCCGAAGTCGCCCTGCAACAACTTAAAGACATATTTGGCATATTGCACTAACATCGGCTGATCCAGGCCGAGTTCCTTCCTGAGCGCCGCCCCAAGTTCCTCCGTATACTCACTGCCGAGGATAATAACCGTGGCATCCCCCGGGGTCATGTGCAGGATGGAAAAAACAACAAGCGTCAACACGAGAATTATCGGAATGAGTGCAATCAGGCGCCTTATAATGTACTCAATCATGCAATCCCGTCCCTCCCCGGACATCGAAACGCCTGGAGCATTTAATGGCCGCCTTTTGCGGAGCCGAATCACGGCGGTTCCGCAAAAGACGGCAGCATGCGCTACAATCGTTCCATATACTCGCTGGCGACAAAGAGTACTAGTAGTGTAACTTGTAATAGTTGTACGGTTTTTCAACCGTCATTTCCACGCCCTTCAGCCTGTCGTTGCTCAGTGCATACACCTTGGTCACATAGAGGTCGACTTCAGGAGATTCTTCGGCCAGGAATTCCTGAATCTTTTTGTACACGGCAACTCGCTTGGCTTCATCAAAGGTTGTGCGGCCTTCCATAATCATTTCGTCAAGCTTGAGGTTCTGGTACCATACGCGGTTGACGCCGCCGATGCCGTCTTTGCTGAAGCGGCGGGCAAGGAACATGTCCGGATCCCAGTAGCAGCCCCAGCTGGTAATAAACATGGGCGCCCTGTGGCCGGCGATATACGAAGCGAACACGGCGTTTTCGATTTTGACGATATTCGCCTTGATGCCGATGGCCGCCAGGTTGGCTTGAACCACAGCGGCCATGCGCTCGGCTTCATCGCGGAACACGACGATATCCGTTTCGAAGCCGGGGCAGTTGGCCTGCTTCATGAGTTCCTTGGCCTTGGCCACGTTGTAGGAATACATGTTGAGCGGATTCTGGATGGCGCCCAGCACGGTGGGGGCATGAGCAAAGGTGGCGCTGTTGTACAGCACCACGCCCCTGCCCTGGTGCCCGGCCTGCATGCAAGCGTCGCGGTCAACCGCGAAGGCCACGGCCTGGCGGACCAGCTTGTTTTTGAACCACTGATGCGTGTTGTCCATGCCCAGGTGCCAGACCAGCGCGGAAGGTTGTTCCCACAGCTTCAACTTGGGATTCTTGATAACGCGCTCGTATTCGGTGGGCACGAATTCCGTGTTCAGGTCGGCAGCGCCGGTTTCAACAGCAACGGTTCTGTTGGCGCCTTCAGGAATGACTTTGATAGTTACGCTTTTATTCTTGGCAAGCTCAGCCTTGTTGAAATAGTCGTCAAAGCGCGCGAATTTGACAGAGTCGCCAATCACGCGGCTGACAAACTTGTATCTGCCGCTGCCGATGGGCTTCGACCAGTCCTTGGACTGCTCGGCTTTTTCGGCATAGGCTTTGGGCACAATGCAGGTAGCTGCATGGGTCAGGGCTGAGGTCATGGCGGGATAAGGGCCGTCTGTCGTGATGGACAGAGTGTTGTTGTTGACCTTGGTAATCGTCTTGACGGGCTTGAAAATCGCGCCGATGGCCGTACCGGCCTTGGCCCTGTTCAGCGAATACACCACATCGTCGACCGTCAGGGTGGAGCCGTCATGAAACTTTACGTTATCCCAGATGGTAAAATGCCATTCGGTATCGCTCGCCATCCTGAACTCTTTGCACAGTTCCTTCACGTCGCCGGCCAGCCTGTTGGTGGGGAAAGTAAACAGGCGACTGTAAAGATTATACATCACATACTGGTTATTCAGGTCGGATGTGGATGCGGGATCAAGGCTGATAATATCCAGCGCCTGAACGACGGTAATATCATCGTTACCTTTTCCCCCTGCCGGCGCAGCGGCAGCGCCGCCGACACACAGCGCGGCAAGCAAGACTGTGGAACACAGAACCGTAAACAGTCGTTTCATTATGCACTCCTTCAAACGTATTGGGGTTGACACGTCAAATATTCACACTGCCAACTGCGCGTTGTCCAGCATCGCTGGAAGCGTGCCTTGCAGCAACGCGAAAATTGTACACCCTGTACGTATTTTTATAAAGCATTTTGTCAAGTAAAAGCAAGCAAAACCGTATGTCCACAATCCGCCACGGTTTCAGGCGTGGGGATGCCAAATTGTCTGACGTCCTGTGAAACATGCCTCAATTGCCTTCCCTGAGACCTCCTTGTGGCACGAAAGAGACTTTTTTGAAATCAAACCTGTCGCTGAATACCCATTGTGTAGTTTTAGGGCGCACCTGTCCTAAACGTG
>JAIRVN010000062.1 GCA_031253875.1 Deltaproteobacteria bacterium
ACGTTGACCGCCACCGCCATGTGGGTGCTTTCTTCCTTGTCGTAGCCCGCGACATCGGCAGGCGTCATACCCGCTTCCTTCAGATGCCAGTCGAGCAGGATGCGCGTGCCCGCGCCTCGTTGGCGGTTGATGAAACGCACATCCTTTCTGCCGAGATCCTGCACTCCCCGGATGGCCAGCGGATTGCCCTTCTGCACGATCAATCCCTGGTGCCGTATGGCGAGATTGATAACCGCCACTTCCACGTCCGGCAGGAATTTGGCCAAATCCGGGAAGTTGAAGTCGCCTGTGGCCTCGTCAAACAGATGCATGCCGCCCAGGTGGCAGGAGCCGTTCTTGATGGCCGTAATGCCGCCCATGCTGCCCACATGCGTGGACACAAAACGGAAAGGAGTATCCAGGCCCATCAGTTCGTCGGCCAGGAGATCCAGCACATTATCGTGGCTGCCCACGCACACCAGGATGTTGTCAAGCTCTTCGGGCGCGCAGAGCAGTGCGCCTTGTACGATGGCGCCCTCGGCTACGCCTTCGGATTCCGGTGGGATGCGCATCACGGCCTGCGCGCGGGTGAGCGTGGTGATGTTTCCCGCGCCGCGGGCCAGCGGCGTTGCCACAAGCTTGTGCTCTACACGTCCAACGGCAAGGCGCACAAACTCCTCCACCCCCAGGCGCGAGGGCGTCTTGCGCGTCAGCTCCATGGGCAGTTCTGGCCTGCGCTGTTCTTCCCGGCGCGTAAGCCAGCGGATAAGCGGCGCCATGACTTCTTCAAAAGCGACCACGGAACTGACCGGGTAGCCCGGTGCGCCGAACACGGGGCGTCCGCGGCAGATGCCGGCGATGGTCGGCTTGCCGGGCATGGCCGCAATGCCGTGGACCAGAATGCTGCCTTCACTTTCAATAACGGCGCGGGTAAAGTCTTTTTCACCGGCAGAGGAGCCGGCACAGAAAATGGTGATGTGCATGCCCTCGTCAAGGCTTTGCTTCAGTGCCGCACGCAAGGCAGCGGGATCGTCCGCTACGGGAGGCATGCGCGAGACCGCACAGCCGAGCTGCGAAGCCAGGGCGCAGAGCACCTGGGAGTTGGATTCCACCACCTGTCCCTGGCCGGGGTCGGGTCTGGCCGTAAAATCCAGCACTTCGTCGCCGGTGGGGATGATGCGCACGCGCAACCTTTCCCACACCGGCGCCTCCCATATGCCGCCGGAAAGCAAGGCGCCGATGTCATATGCGTTCAGCATGCGATTGCGCGGGAAAAGCAATTCCGTGGCCACGATGTCTTCTCCGATCCGCCGGACATGCTGCCAGGGAAAGGCCGGAGCCTCAATACTGATGCGCCCGTCGTCCAGCTTGCTCACGTGTTCGATCATGATCACCGCGTCACAGTCCCCGGGCAGGGGCTGACCGGTATTGATCGCAAAACAGTGTGCTCCCTCTTCCAGGATCACGGGATGGCCTTCGCGGGCGGCAAAACTGTCCGCAGCGCGCAGGGCGTAGCCGTCCATGGCTGCGGAATGGATGGTGGGCGACGAATGCCGGGCATGGACCGGGGCGCAGAGCACCCGCCCCAGAGCCTGGTGACTGGGAACAGTTTCCCGCTGTACGAGCGTGTCGCGATCCAGGGCCTCGCGCACCAGAGCGACAGCGGCAGATATGGCTTGTGTTTCCAGGTAGATGGTGCGTTTCATGATGAGCAGCTCCCGGCGTTTGAGACAGTTTTCATTATGCTTTGCTGTACATATACGTTTGCGTTGTACAAGGCAAATAGTTTCATCCGCCTATATGGTACGCCAGGAAGCAAGAAAGGCCTCAAGAGCGGAAGCTGTCGCAGTGGGGGGAGGAATGCCGCATCCAGGCCGGGCCGGAGATACAAGGTATTTATGGATAAGCCTTTAGCTGCAAGACCGGCTTACACCGCCAGGGAAATTCCGGTACCCCAGGGGGCAAGGGCTGTCTGCGGGAGGGCGCTGTCGCGCATGGAGGCGTAGATGGCTGCCGCGCGTTCCGGGCCGGGCCAGATCCGGCCGGGGCGCAAGCCGGCGGCGCTTGCGTCTTCGGTCTGTTCCGTCTTTTCCGCGCGCGCCTTGCTCTCCATGGCCGCGGCCTTGGCGGCCACGCTCTGATCCGTGGCGGAAGGACTGGCCGGGGCCAGCGCGGCGCGGCGCACCGCGCGGGCTTTTTCTTCCGTGGATTCCGGATTGCCGGGAACAGGCGAGGTGTCGATCTGCACCGAACCGCCGACGGCGTACTGCCGCCCGTCCGGCCCGGTCTGGTAAGAGAAGCTGGCGCCGCCGGACACATGCTGCCCGCCGGCGGCGATATGGGCCTGCTCATGGGCGCGCACTTCCCGGTCGCGCTCCCGGAGTTTCTGAACCTGCTTTTCGGCTTCGGGACTCAAGCTGACGACATCGGCGCCGCCCGCGCCGCTGTTGCCGCGCGCGCCCTGCCGATCCTGCTTGTGCTCACGGGATTCCGTACCGCCTGCAAGGATCAGGGCCGGGATATTTTCAAGCGTGTTCAGACCGATCGCGTCGCTCATGCCGATTCCACCATATACGTAGTATACTATACTGCTCCTGTCATGTCTATCGGATGGAAGGCCAAAAAACTTTAGGGTGTATGGCGATCATACTCCAAACAACTCGTATGTGTTGACATTGGTCATTACCCGCCCGGTAATTTTGCCCGCATTTTTGAGCATGGCGTTCATCTTCTCAGCTACCGATTTTTTGAGCAATTCAGTAAAATCAATGTTTCTCAACAAGAAAAACAGTGTCGGGTCATTGTCGAAACGTGCGCCAATGCCATACAAGGCTGACGCGACATGCTTGCACATGGATGCCCAATCCGGACAGGAACACTCAAACGTAATTTCTTTTGGCGATGGGAAAAGGCCATCGCCTTTGTTCGTAAAGAGTTCCATAAATTCTTGCGGAAATTTGCCTGACGCCAGTTCTTCAAGACTTCCGACTTTACGGCTGCATCTTTCCACGATGGCATTCCATTTTGCCTTGGAAAGCGGTTCTATTTTGACGGCTGCCGTATATGGGGTATCCCGAGAACCCTGCACCAGCGCGCGCGCTTCGCCCGGCGCTATTGACAGATCAAACACCGATCCGCTCCTTACATAGGAACGCCCGCGTCCGATTCGGTTTTCATAATCGGCATAGCTTTCCAGATTCGCATTCCACGCTTGCGCCCACCAAGCATTGGCCAGTTTGCGGCCTTCAATCACTACAGGCTGCATGTCCGGATTTTTTTTCCGCATCTTTTCCAGTTGCAAAGCCAGCTCAGACTTTGTTTTTCGCGGCTTGTACGCGTAATAACCCCACATAGGCTATATCTCCAGTGAAAACAGCTTCATCAAATCCTTGCTGCTCATTTCAGTAATCCAGTTTTCGCCGCTGTCCGCAACAAGCTCGCCCGACAGTTGTATTTTGTCTTCAATCATTGCATCGATTTTTTCTTCAATAGTGCCTGTGGTGATAAATTTATGCACAAGCACATTTTTCTTTTGTCCAATACGAAAGGCACGGTCGGTAGCCTGGTTTTCCACAGCCGGGTTCCACCAACGATCAAAGTGAATTACATGATTGGCGGCAGTCAGATTGAGACCGACGCCGCCCGCTTTGAGCGATAACACCATGTACGGCACATGTGCTTCGCCATTGAATTTTTCCACAAGCGCCGCCCGTTTCTTGACAGGCGTCCCTCCGTGCAATGTAAGTCCGCGTTTGTCGAACACTGTTTCAAGATACTCGGATAGTGGATCACACATCTCGCGAAACTGTGTAAAGACGAGCACTCGCTCACGCTTGGCATGTATTGTTTCGCAAATTTCACCCAATATTTGAAATTTCCCGCTTTGCGCGCTGTCAAATGCGCCCTGCCCCAAGTATTGATCGGGATGATTGCATATTTGTTTGAATTTCATCAAGCTCGCAAGAACTATCCCCTTACGCTTTATGCCGTCAAGCGAATCCAAATGTTTTTCAAGTTCCTTTACGAGAGTGGAGTATAAAACAACCTGTTTTTTTACAAGCGCGGCATACACCTTCATCTCCACCTTGTCAGGCAAATCGCTGATAATTGCTTTGTCGGTCTTGAGTCGTCTTAGAATAAACGGACTGACGATGCAGCGCAGCTTGGCATACGACCCGCTATGTTGCATTTTTTTTGCGTAGTCGGAAAACTCCTTTGAAGTGCCAAGCAAGCCGGGGTTAAGGCAATCAAACAGCGACCATAAATCAGACAGGCGGTTTTCCACTGGCGTGCCTGTCATTGCAATGCGAACCAGGGCGGGAATAGCCTTGACCGCCT
>JAIRVN010000088.1 GCA_031253875.1 Deltaproteobacteria bacterium
TTTGTACCTTCCGGCAATATTGCCCCAAATCGAGCAAATGCCGGAAGATACCTTCGAGGAAATTATCGCCAAATATGTGGAGATAAACATCGCGCATCCGTTTATGGAGGGAAACGGCAGGAGCGGACGCATTTGGCTTGACCTGATGCTGAAAAGAAGCCTGAAAAAATGTGTTGACTGGTCACGGGTCGGCAAACGGGAATACCTGTCCGCAATGGAGCGAAGCCCCGTGAACGACCTTGAAATACGAGAGCTTTTGCGTTCCGCGCTGACTGATAGCATCGACGACCGGGAAGTTTATATACAAGGCATAGACCGCTCCTATTTTTACGAAGAGGAGAGCGATGACAATGGCGAAAATTGACGAAGCAGAGCGCAAGACACAAGACCGCGCGCTCCACGCATTTATGGACAAGCCCTTAGTTTGCCGTTAGCCCAGCCTGTCCAGCACCTGCCGCGCAGCCTCCATGCCCGCCAGCACCGCATCGTCCATGTTCAAATAGCGGAAGGCCCCCAGGCGGCCGGCAAAAATCACCTCCGGCGCTTCCCGTTCCGCAAGCTCCCGGTAGTCCGCATACAGGCGCGCCGCATCGTCGGTGAACACCGGATAATACGGCAGCGTCCTGCCCGGCTCATGCGGCCGCGGATACTCCACGCTCACGCTGGTATGCGGATGTTCCTGCCCGGTAAGCTGCCGGTATTCCGTAATGCGCGTCCAGGGCACAGCGGCGTCCGGGTAGTTGAGCACCGCGCTCGGCAGATGGCGCGGCTGCGCGTAATGCCGGAAGTCGAAATCCAGGCTGCGGTACGGCAACGCGCCCAGGCGATGGTGGAAATACTCGTCTATGGCGCCGGTATGGATCACGGCGCGGGCCGCAGCCCCGACATCCGCAACAGGCGTTCCCAGCCGCAGCGTTATGCCCGGATGTTCGAGCATCCTGTCGAACATCCGGGCAAAGCCCACATCCGGCATATGCTGGAAACTGTCCTGAAAATAGCGGTCATCATGGTTCACGCGCACCGGCACGCGCGCCGTCACCTGCGGATCGATCTCCGTGGGCGCAAGTCCCCATTGTTTTTGCGTATAGCCGAGAAAGACCTCTTCATACACAAAGTCCGCCAAATCCCGCAGGCAGGCATCCTGTGAACGCCGCAGCTCCAAAATCGGCGCCTGACCGTCCCGGCCGTGGCGCTGTATCAGCGCCTTTTCCATGCGCTGCGCCTCCCGCACGGGGAAACACATGGCGAGGCTGGTAAGATTGAAAGGCAAGGGAATGATCCTGTTCCGCACCAGCGCCGTCACCCGGTGCTCATAGGCCCGCCAGTCCGTGAAACGGGACAGAAAAGCGATCACGGCCTGCCTGGAGGTGTGAAAAATATGCGGCCCGTAGGGATGGACAATAACGCCGTACTCGTCCGGCCCGTCATGGCAGTTGCCGCCCGTATGATCACGCTCTTCCGCCACGCAGACCCGCAGGCCGGCCTCGGCCAGCACCCGCGCCGCCGTTGCGCCGGTCATGCCCGCGCCGGCTATTAATATGTCATAACGCATATGCATCACTGCCTGTGTTTCAAGTTGTCCGCGTCAGCACATCCTCCAGCAGAGCGGCGTGTTCGGCGGCGCGGATCCGGTCAAAGGTCTGGCGCGGATAGCGCATGTGCAATTTGTACATATTCGCCCAGGAATTGGCGAGTTGCGGATCTTCCCCGGCGCCGTAGCTGCCGGTGCGCCGCAGATGCGGGATACGCAGATAGCCCTGGTATACGGGCATATCACCCCGCATGACGTGGCGCAGATCGTGCTCAAAATCGTCGAACTGGCTGGGGGAATAGCGTATATCGAAAAGACCCGTCTCGAACAGGGCGGCGCGGCGGAAAAGATGGCAGCAGCCGGTAACGGAGACGCAAGGCCGCAGGTAGGTGAATTGCCCGAAATCCTGCGCCGCATGGATATACAGGGTGGCAATGGAAAAACGCTGCACGAAATCCGGCAGGCTTGCGGGTCGTTTGTCCGGGTCGTCGCCGGGACCAAGGTGAAAGTCCGCGCATTGGATCATATGCGGGCGATCATGATCCACTACCCGACAGCCGAAGACGTTGCGCCCGGGATAGGCGAGCATGGCCGCGCCGAAATAGCGCAGCCAGTCCGGCGGCAGGGCGATGTCGTCATCCAGGAAGACAAGCCAGTCATATTCCTGGATGTGCGGCAGGGAGAGAAGCCAGTTGCGGGCTGCCGGCGCGCCGATGTTGCAGGGCAGGCGCACCACGCTCAGGCGCGGCGCGCAGCGTTGCTCCCAGCCCGCAAGCACGGCCGGGGTATCGTCGCTTGAACCGTTATCCAGAACAAGGATGTCCGCTCCGTCCGTTTCCGAGGCGTGGAGGGAGGCCAACGTGGCGTGCAGAAGCTCGGCCTTGTTCCAACTGTACAGGAGAATGGCGCCCCGGCCCACGGGAAGCGCGGCGGGGAGGTGACGTCCCCGGCACAGATCGTCACAGCGCAGAAAAAGGTGCACCTGCCAGGGCCGCTGCGCCAGGGCAGCCTGCCAGTGATGCAGGGCTTCGTCTGTTTGCCCGGCGCGCCAGAGACTTTCGCCGAGGCGTGTCCGCCAGCCGGGCAGCGGCAGCACGCGCAAGGCGGCCAGGTAATGGCGCGTTGCCAGGCTGTGTTCGCCGCACAGCAGCGCGGCATCCGCCTTGAGCGCGTCCAGGATGGGCGCAGGCAGGCCGGTTGCGCGGGCGAGGCGCTGTTGCAGCCAGGGCAGGTCGCGCGCGGCGCCGAGGCGCACGGCTTGTTGCAGCCAGTACGCGTTGCCGGGTTCGGCCTCGTGGCGTTCGTCTATGTAGGCGAACAGGCCATCGTCGTCACGGGCGAGCGCCAAATGGCGCAGCCGGGAGAGATCCTCCGGCACATGCTGGGTGTGTTTACAGGCAGTTGCCAGCCGCACAAGCGGTTCAGGCAGACAGGGCCAGCTTTCCTGCAAGTCCAGCAGGGAACCTATGCAATGCAAATCAAGCGGCGCCTCTTCCCAGGCGGCCAGGAAGGCCTCGCGCACAAAATCCGCCAAGGGGAAGGCAGACGTATCTTCCTGTCGCGCCAGGAGATCAAGCGCCGTGTTCGCCAGAGTGTGGAGTTGCAGCCTGCCGACGCATCCTTGCAGCAACGAAACCAGCAGACTGTCGGGTATGGCGCGCCAGTTGAAATGCATACGTCAATTCCCTTTCTACAAGATTACCGCAAACCACGCCAAACAGATCCGCTGCCAGAATAACGCATGGTTCTGTAAAGGAAAAGGCGGCATTGCATTCATAAAAAAAAGAGCATAGCATAATTTCCCACAAAAACAAGGCGCGAGAGTCGCAATGCGTCTGTAGCGCTGAAACCGTTTATGGAGGAGCACATGACTGCAAAATACAACCCTTATGACAACATGCTGGCTGTCCTGGAGGAGGCTGGAAGCAAACTGGGCATGCCCCGTAGCGAGTACATCACGCTTTGCTCGCCTGAAAGAGAACTGATCGTGTCCGTTCCTGTGGTCATGGACGATGGCAGAACGGAAGTGTTCACAGGCTACCGCATCCAGCACAGCAGCGCGCGCGGTCCCTGCAAAGGGGGTGTGCGCTTTCACCCCGACGTTGACCACGACGAGGTCAAAGCCCTCGCCGCCTGGATGACCTGGAAGTGCGCCCTCGCGAACATTCCTTACGGCGGGGCCAAAGGGGGCATCTGCGTCGATCCCTCCAAGCTTTCCAGAAACGAGGTCATGCGCATGGCCAAGCGCTATATGGCCCAAATTCGCCCCATCATCGGACCGGGAAAAGACATCCCCGGGCCGGACATCAATGCCGACGGCCAAGTCATGGCCTGGATGATGGACGCCTTCAGCATGCTGGAAGGCGGTTATGCCGTTCCCGCGGTGGTCACCGGCAAGCCCATTGAGATCGGCGGTTCGCTTGGCCGCGTCGAAGCCACCGGGCGTGGGGCCGCGTTCGTCCTTTTAAGCTATCTCGACAAGGTTGGCCAGAAGCCCCAGGGCAAGACGGCAGCCATACAGGGTTTTGGCAACGTGGGCGGCCTCGGTGCGAAACTGATGCAGGCCGAAGGGATCGCAACCGTGGCCGTCAGCGATGTCGGTGGGACCATATACAACCCCAAGGGGATCGATGTCGCAAAAGCCCTTGAATATGCCTGGAAAAACAACAGATCTCTCAAGGGATATTCTGAACCCGGCCTGGAAACAATCTCCCTTGAGAAATTCTGGAGCCTGCCCGTGGACATTTTGTTCCCGGCAGCTCTGGAAAACCAGATCAA
>JAIRVN010000129.1 GCA_031253875.1 Deltaproteobacteria bacterium
CAAATATTCTGCTGGGAGTGCTGAACGATATCCTGGACTTTTCGAAAATCGAAAGCGGCAACCTGCAACTTGAAAAGGCGCCGTTTTCCATTGACGACATGCTGACCACCCTGACGGACATTCTCCAGGCCCAGGCCGCGTCCAAAAACCTGACCTTTATGTTCGAACGCGATCCCGATGTGCCCCAGGCATTGATGGGCGACGCTCTGCGTCTTTCGCAGGTGCTGCTCAATCTTTGCGGCAATGCCCTCAAATTTACGGAAAAGGGTAGGGTGACCTTGCGCATATCACGGATATATGAAGAGCTGGCGCCCTTCTTGGAAAAAACCCCCGCGGCGCGGCTGCATTTTGCCGTTGTCGACACCGGCGTGGGCATGAGCCGCGAGCAAATTTCCAGACTCTTCAAACCCTTTGCCCAGGCCGATGTGTCCACTACGCGCAAATATGGCGGCACGGGTCTTGGCCTGGTCATTTCCAAGCTTTTGGTGGAACTGATGGGCGGCAGGCTTGAGGTTGCCAGCGCTCTGGGGCAAGGCAGTTGCTTCAGTTTTGCCGTTTCCTTCGCCCTGGCGGTTGCCGGGGCCATGGAGCCCAAACTCGGAGTCCAGGAGGTGGAGGCAGCCGGATTGGCGGGTCGGCGTGTCCTGTTGGTGGAAGACAACGAGATAAACCGCGAGATCGCCACTGCCTTGCTCGAAGAGTTGGGCGTGAGCGCTCTGGTGGCGGTCAACGGGCAGGAAGCCCTGACCTTGTTGGAAGCAGAGGATGTGGACGGCGTGTTGATGGACATCCAGATGCCGGTCATGGACGGGCTTACGGCCACGAAAATTTTGCGCCGGGAAGGACGCCCCTCGGTGCGCGTTCTGCCCGTGATCGCCATGACCGCTCATGCCATGCAGGCGGATCGAGACAAGAGCATGGCAGCCGGCATGGACGATCACATTACAAAACCCATTGATATTGCAGAGCTTAAAAGCAAGCTGGTGCGCTGGATCGGCGGAAGCGCCACCGTCGGGAGATGATGATCCATTGGTACGAACTGATCGCCCCCAATCTTCCCAAGTAGGAGGTGCGACATCATGAAGACGAAATTTGCCGTCGGCATGCTCGTATTGACGCTTGCCACCGGAGGAAGCGGCTGCTCCAATCTGAACAAAACCGAACAGGGGGCGCTCAGTGGCGCGGCCCGTGGCGCGATCGCCGGGGCCGGCATCGCCGCCATCGTCGGCGGGTACGCCGGTTGGGGCGCCTTGACCGGAGCGGGTGTTGGCGCGCTTGCCGGCGGCATCCTCGGCAACGAGGCGTCCAAAGATTCCCAGCGCTGACGCGGATGCAGCCCGGCATAACAGGCTAAAGCAGTTTGGCCCTGGCAAAACAGGTCAGCAGCATGGCGCCGGCCTGGGCCACGTTGAGGGAGTCAACTCCGTGCTGCATGGGTATATGCAGCAGTTCATCGCAGTGTCTGGTCACGCCCGGCCGGATGCCTTTTTGTTCATTTCCCAGTACCAGTACGGCAGGCGTCAGAACATTGGCAGTCAAAGCGTTGGCGCTGTCCGGCGACAGGCTGGCGCCGTAGATCCGGATGCCGGTTGCGCGGGCTTCCCCGAGCGCCCGGCCAAGGTTGGTCACCCTGCAGATGGGCAGGCTGTCCAAGGCTCCGGCGGAAGCGCGCATGGCCCCCGGGCCGAGGTAGACGCTGTTGTGGCGCGGCACGATCAGGCCGGCCCCGCCCAAAGCATGGAGGCTGCGGGCCAGGGCGCCTATGTTGCCCGTGTCCTGAACCTGATCCAGAGCCAGGATCAGCGGCAGGGGCGCGGTATGCAGCGCTTCGAGCATGTCGCTCAACGCCACGCCCGTCTTGCCGAGCAGGCGCGCGGCAACGCCCTGGTGGTGCGTTCCCTGGCACAGCGCGTCGAGCGCCCGTCCTTCCACCAGAGAAAATCGTACGGATGCGGAACGGCACAGATCTAGCATGCGGACGCTCTGAGGGGAGCGCATGCCTTTTTTCAGAAAAAGCACATCTACACGCGCGGGATCGCGCTCAAGCAGTTCCAGCACAGCTTTCATGCCCGGCAGCATCAGCGCGGGCTCCTCGTCCCGCGTTCCGTTGCGGGGAAGAGCAAGATGGGGCTGTTGGGGGTTGTGCGGCGTCATCGTCAGTATTTTTCCATTGTTAGCGCTTCCTAAAAAATATCGTTCTTTGCGGAAAGCCGCAAGCGGCAGTTTTTGCAGCGAGGAGTGACCATGCAGCATATCAGGGCAGCTCGATGCGCGCGATCTGGCGCTATGAGGGTATTGTGGGGGCTCGTTTTTGTCGCGAGTATCCTGCTGGCGGGCGGCTGCGGCACGCGCAAGGCCGGAGTGGGCGATCCCGGTGATATGGCCGTCGGCCAGGACGACCTGTTTCAATATGTTCCCAAGGATGACGGCATCCCGCTTTCTCCTGCGGAACTTGCGATTCTCAACTCCACGGGCGCACTGGACGGCAAGCTGTCTTCCGATGCCATGGATGACATCGCCATCCAATATAAATATTTTCTGCACAGGGGCCGCCCGACCTTCGAGCGTTTTCTGCGCAGAGCGGAAGTATACCTGCCCTATGTGAAGCAGGTGTTCAAAGAACGCGGCCTGCCGGAAGATCTTGCCTACATTGCCTTTATCGAGAGCGGCTATAATCCCTTTGTCGTTTCCCGCGCCGGCGCCGCCGGAACCTGGCAGTTTATGCCTTTTACGGGCCAAAAATACGGCTTGATGCAGGACTGGTGGATGGACGAACGCCATGACACCTTCAAGGCCACGCATGCCGCTGCAGATTATCTGGCGAAGCTCTATGGCGACTTTAAGGATTGGCATCTGGCCGTCGCGGCCTATAACGCCGGGGAAGGCAAAATTGGCCGTGCTCTGGAAGGAACCGGCACAAAAAGTTTTTTCGAGCTGGTCCGCAAAAACGCCATGCTTGATGAACGGGCGCAACTGAAAGATGAAACCAAACAGTACGTGCCGCGTTTTTTGGCTGTATGCAAGATGATGCGCAATCTGGAAAAATTGGGTTTTATCCCGCCTGACCCCGGGGCGGCCACGACCCTGACGAAGGTGGAAGCCGGGCCCGGCACAGATCTGCTTGCCGTGGCGCAGGCAGTGGGTATGGATTGGGTGGAGTTTTCCTCGCACAATCCAGCCTACAAGCGCCATGTGAGTCCGGTGGATCGCGGCGGTGCCCTGTATGTCCCCGGACACGCCAAGGACAGGGCGCTGGCCTGTCTTGGCGATGGACGCGCGCAACGCGCCGGCGGCTGGAAAAGCTACACGGCGACGAAAAACGACAGTTGGCAGCGCATCAGCGCGGCCAGTGGCGTGCCCGTCGGGGTGTTGAAAAGGGTCAACGACAATACAACGCTCAAAGCCGGGGCGATCCTGCGGATTCCCGGCGGCGGCGTAAGCCCCGCCGCAGTGCAGATTGCCCGGGTGACCCCGGCGTCCGTGAAAAAGATGGAAGGCGCGCAGGCAACGAAAGCCGCGAGCCTGCCCGCGCCGCAAATCGAGGCAAAGCCGGCCGCGACCGCGGAAGGCACCCATGTGGCGAAAGCCGGTGATACCGTGTATTCCATTGCCCGCCAGTACGGCACGGATGTGGACAGCGTGTTGCGCGTCAACCAGCTCGTTTCGCCCCAACAGCTCCGGGTGGGGCAGAAACTGCGCATTCCCGGCGCTGCAGCCGTCGCGTCTCCGCCGGATGCGAAAGCGCAACGCCCTTCCACACAAGAAAACAAGACCGGCAATCCCAAGGCGGACAAGCCGGCATCCAACGTCCAGACCGTGATGGTCGCCGAAGCCGCGGGCAAAGCCGGGACGTACTGTGTACAGCCGGGCGACACCGTGTGGTCCATTGCCCGCAAACACAAGGTGCCCCCGCAGGATTTAATGCGCATCAACAAGATGGGCGACACGGCCATACTGCGTCCCGGCGATACGCTCAGGGTGGCTTTGAATTAGACTGTTTTCATATTTTAATATACTGATATATTTAATATTATTTTTATTATTATAAAAAATTTGTGTTGGGGTAAAAAAGTTCTTGACCTTGTTGTGTGTATGGTGCACAAGTCACGGGCGCCGAGCG
>JAIRVN010000175.1 GCA_031253875.1 Deltaproteobacteria bacterium
GGCGATCTGCTCCTGACGCTGGGTGCGGGTTCCGTGACGAACATAGGACCGCAATATTTGGCGGTGGAATAATGCCTCTTGTCCATCCTGCGTCTTTTCTCAGCTCGTTGACGACCCTGCGCGTGGGGGGCAGGGCGGCTGCGGAATTCCGCCTGGACAGTGAAGAAGAACTGGATGCCTGCGGCAGGCAGATCAGTTCTCTGGGGCTGCCGGTGTGCGTCCTGGGCAGAGGAAGCAATATTCTCGCCCAGGACGGGGAACTGCCTGTACTGCTGGTGCGTCCCAACTTTCGGCGGAATCCGGAAATACTGGGGGAAGAAGACGGCAAGGTCATAATCCGCGCGGACGCGACCGTACGTCTGCCGCATCTTTTGGCTCGATGCGCGGCTTGGGGCTTGTCGGGTCTTGAAGGATTGGCGGGCATTCCCGGAACAGTGGGCGGGGCCGTGGCCATGAATGCCGGCTCTTACGGATGTGAAACCGTTCTCCTTTTGCATAGCTTGCGGATCTGGTCGCCGGGCACGGGCCTGAAAAATATTTTTCCCGGGCAATGGAAATTTGCTTATCGATATTTTGGACTTACGGAGATCGTTGGATTTTTTTTCATACTTTCTGCAAGCTTCTGCTTGACGAGAGCTTCAAGCAATGGCATCAGAGAGGCCATGCGTCTCAACTATTTCAAGAAAAAATCTACACAACCTGTACTCGCCTGGAGTGCGGGCTGTGCCTTCAAAAATCCATCGCCGGAACTGTCGGCGGGGAAATTGCTGGATGAGGCGGGATTCAGAGGCAAACGTCTGGGCGGCATGTCTTTTTCTCCCATGCACGCGAATTTTTTGGTGAACGAGGGCAAGGGCAGCGCGAGTGCGGCCTGCGAGCTTTTGGCCCAAGCGCGGGAAGCGGTGCAGCGCCGTAACGGCGTCGGCCTTCACCTGGAAATACAGGTGCTGTCATGTTCCTGAAGCTGCGAAAAGACAGACGTCCGGCGCGCAACACGCATCTCGCGCCGAAGACGCATCTTGCGCCGAAGACGCAGCGCGCTCCGCAACGCAAGGGCTTGCTGCTTCCGTTGGAGCGCGTACGCGGCACTGCGGTCACGATTCTGCTGGCGCTTGCGGGGGTCGGGCTGCTTGCCGGACTGGCGTTGGGTTCGCTGCATCTCTACCGTTATGCCACGAGCAACCCATTTTTCGCCACCAAAACCGTGAACATAACCGGCAATGTGCGTCTGCAACGCGATGAGGTGCTGGAACTGACCGGCGTCCATCCGGGGGATAACAGCCTCGCGCTCAGCATTGCGGGCATGGAAAAATCGATCAACCGGAGCCCCTGGATCGAGGAAGTTTCGGTAAAGCGCGTGTTGCCGGATCGCTTCGATATCCGTCTGCGGGAACGCAGTCCCTGGTTCTGGATACAGCATGGGGATCGTTTGTACTACGCGGACGAACTGGGCAGGCCGATTGCGCCTGTGGAGTCCGTCAATTTTGTTTCCTTGCCGGCGCTGGAAATCCAGGCAGGGGCAGAGGAACTGCTGCCGAATATGAAAAAGTACGTGGCGAGCCTGAAGGGAAACACCATTCCTGTGGACTACGCCGCCATATCCTGGATACGCCTCAGTCCCGGCAGAGGGGTGGAGGTGTATGTGGAAAGCAGGGACATCCATCTTGCCGTTGCTCCGGACGACTGGAACGGCAATTTGCACCGGCTTGGCGTGGTGCTGGGCGATCTGGCGCGGCGGAATGAATTGCCTCTGGTGCGCGAAGTGCGCGCGGCGGACGGCAGTGTGTGGGTGATGCGGAAGTCTTAGGATTGGGGGGAGGGGCGGACATGAGCAAGTCTGATCTGATTGTCGGCCTTGATATAGGCACCACAAAAATTTGCGCTGTGGTGGGAGAGCTTGCCGCGAGCGGCCTTGTGGAAGTGGTGGGCATAGGCACGAACCCTTCCACGGGCTTGCGCAAGGGCGTTGTGGTGAACATAGACCAGACCGTACAGTCCATCAAGAAGACCTTGGAAGAAGCCGAACTGATGGCGGGTTGCCAGATCCGCTCCGTCTACGTGGGCATCGCGGGCAGCCATATCAAAGGCTTCAACAGCCATGGCGTGATTGCCGTCAAGGGCGGGGAAGTGACGCAACGCGACGTGGATCGCGCTCTGGATGCGGCGCGGGCCGTCGCCATACCGGCCGATCGCGAAGTCATCCATATTTTGCCGCAGGAATTCATAGTGGACAACCAGCGCGGCATCATTGACCCGCTCGGTATGGCCGGGGTGCGCCTGGAAGTGAAAGTGCACATTGTCACTGGCGCGGTTTCTTCAGCGCAAAATATCATCCGTTCCTGTCACCGCAGCGGCCTTGAGGTGGCGGATATCGCGCTTGAGTCGCTGGCCTCTTCCAAGGCCGTGTTGACGGAAGAAGAGCGCGAGATAGGCGTCGCTCTGATCGATCTGGGCGGCGGCACAACGGATGTCGCCATTTTTGCCAATGATTCGATCAAACACACCGGTGTACTGGGACTTGGCGGACAAAATTTGACCAATGACATTGCCTTTGGTTTGCGCACCCCCATGGCCGCAGCGGAAAAAATCAAGCTGAAATACGGTTGCGCGCTGGCCGATATGGTGCGTTCCGAGGAGTTGATTGTAGTGCCGAGCGTGGGCGGCCGTGAACCGCGCCGGCTTTCCCGGCAGGTGCTGGCGGAGATTTGCGAGCCGCGCATGGAGGAGATTCTTTTCCTCGTTGAACAGGAACTGAGCCATTCCGGCTACAAGGATATAGTGGGCGCGGGAGTCGTTCTGACAGGCGGCGCCGCTTTGATCGAAGGCTGCCCGGAACTGGCCGAGCAGATTTTCAATCTGCCCACGCGCACCGGGTATCCGCTGAACATCGGCGGACTCAAGGATGTTGTTGACAGCCCAAAGTATGCGACTGCCGTCGGCCTCCTGCGTTACGGGGCGGAAAAGGAAAGCAAAGGACACCGCAAATTCGCGCCTTCGGGTAGTTCTGGAGATTCCAGCATGTTCAACCATATTCTCAAAAAGATGAAAAAGTGGTTTTCCGACGTCTCATAGTATAGTTGCAACATCACTCTATCAGGGATGCTGTGCTTCCGGCTGCACGGGAGCTGGAGGCATAACGAGCAAGGGAGGAAGAGCACATGGAATTTGAAAGTTTTGAACAAGTGACTTTTGCCAGTGCGGCGCGGATAAAAGTTGTGGGGGTCGGCGGCGGAGGCGGCAACGCCGTGCAGAACATGATTGATTCCGCTCTGCGCGGAGTGAATTTTATCTGCGCCAATACCGACGTCCAGGCGCTCAACCGCAGCACGGCGTCCTGTAAACTCCAGATGGGGGAGCGCTTGACCAAGGGGCTTGGCGCCGGCGCGAATCCGTGCATCGGACGTGACGCGGCGCTGGAAAGCGTTGACACTATCAAGGAGTGTCTGACAGACGCGGACATGGTCTTTGTGACGGCGGGCATGGGCGGCGGAACGGGTACCGGCGCGGCGCCGATTATTGCCCAGATCGCCAAAGAGCTGGGCGCGCTGACCGTGGGCGTGGTGACGAAACCCTTCAGTTTTGAAGGCGCCAGGCGTAAAGCGGCTGCGGAAACGGGCATTGCGGAATTCCGCCAGCATGTGGATTGCCTGATTACTATCCCCAATGATCGGCTGTTGACCTTTGCGCCCAAAAAAGCGCCGTTCTCGGAAATGCTCAAGAAGGCGAACGATATCCTGTATTGTGCCGTGAAAGGCATCTCCGACGTGATCATGGAAGACGGGCTGATCAACCTGGACTTCGCCGACGTGCGCGCCGCCATGGGCGAATCGGGCCTTGCTTTGATGGGCACCGGTATCGCCTCGGGCGAAAATCGCGCCCGTGAAGCGGCCATGCGCGCGATCACAAGTCCGTTGCTGGAGGACGTGTCCATCGACGGCGCCAGGGCCGTACTATACAACATCACAGCCAGCATGGACATCACGGGCGACGAAATCCAGGAAATCGGCACGATCATCGCCGATGCCGTGCATCCTGACGCCAGCGTCTTTTTTGGCGTGGTTTATGATGAACATGCCGGCGACGAACTGCGCATCACCGTCATCGCCACCGGAATCGACGCCGCGCCGAAGGCGGGGGCTGTGCCGTCCTCCGCTCCGGGCACTGTGACTCCTTTCCCCTCCGGCGGCAAATATTCTCCCGCACAGCCGCAGCGTGCGCAGCCGGCGCCGGCGTCGCAGAACGCGGCGCAGGCAGGCGGCGGCGCGTATCGTCCACGCCGCGTGGTGGATGGATGGCCTGATGAAAAGAGCGATAAGGCTGCCTATGTGCGCAAGGGACAGGCGCTTGGATACCTGAAAGCGCATCCTCATGCTCCGGGAGAAGAAGATTTTATTTTTGACGAAGAAGAATTTGAGATGCCGGCTTTTATCCGCAGGCAGGCGGATTAGCGCCGGCTCCATTTTTCCATAACGTACGGCGCTCAACCGTGCCATGGTCGGCGGGCCTATTGTGCTGCGGCTCGCACAACCTCCTCCCTAAGGACACCGGGGTTGCCCATGAAACTTCGGTGTTCTTTTTTGCATGTTCAGATCGCTGTCGGCGGCAGGCCCGGTTGCGGCAGAGCCGTAAACAGCACATGCGCCGCACTGAGCAGGACCGCCTCGTCAAAGGGACGGCCGATAAGCTGCACGGCCGTCGGCATGCGGCTTTGCGTTCCGAGGCGCGTGGGCAAGGACAGGGCGGGCAAGCCGGCAAGATTTACGGGCAGGGTATAGACGTCCCGCAGATACAAAGAGAGCGGATCCTGATCCTGTTCTCCCAGATGCCATGCGGTAAGCGGAGCGACAGGGCCGCAGATGATATCGCATTGTTTGAACGCCGCTTCGAAATTGTGCTGAATAAGCCGCCGAACCTGGGCGGCTTTTTTATAATAGGCGTCATAATAGCCGGCGGAAAGCACGTAGGTTCCCAGCATGATGCGGCGCTTCACTTCTTCGCCGAAGGCCTCGCTGCGGGTGCGCACGTACAGTTTCTCAGGCGACTGCGCGCCTTGCGCCCGGTGTCCGTAGCGCACGCCGTCAAAACGGGCAAGATTAGAGCTCGCTTCCGCCGTGAGGATGATATAGTACACGGCGGTGGCCAGATGCGTGAGCGGCAGCGAAACCGGCACGATCTCCGCGCCGAGTTGTTGTGCCAGGTCCAGTGCTTCACGGCAGGCGTGTTCCATTTCCTCGCTCACACCCTGGGTCAGGAATTCCCCGGGCAGGCCGATGCGCATTCCTTTGAGATTTTTCCTGTTTTTCAGCGCCGTCATGTAATCGTCCGCCGGCAAGGGGGAAGAGGTGGCGTCGCGCGGATCATGGCCCGCAATGACGGAAAGCACGAGAGCGCAATCTTCCACGTTCCGGGCCAGCGGCCCGATCTGATCGAGGGAGGATGCCAAAGCGATGCCTCCGTAACGCGATACGCGGCCATAGGTGGGCTTGAGGCCTACGCAGCCGCAGAAGGCAGCCGGCTGGCGGATGGAACCGCCGGTGTCGGAACCCAGTGAGGCAAAACACTGGCAGGCGGCCACGGAAGCGGCGGATCCCCCGCTTGAGCCGCCTGGCGCGCGTGTGGGATCCCAGGGATTTCTGCTGGGGCCGAACGCGGAAAATTCCGTGGAGGAACCCATGGCAAACTCGTCCATATTGGTTTTGCCCAGGATAATGGCGCCCGCTTCACGCAGGCGTTTCACAACAAAGGCGTCATAGCAGGGCGTAAAATTTTGCAGCATGCGCGAAGCCG
>JAIRVN010000202.1 GCA_031253875.1 Deltaproteobacteria bacterium
AATATTGCCGAACTCCTGGCGTTTGTCGAACGGCAAAGTTCCAAGACATAACCTGTCAATTTTTTCGCACGTTCAGCAGCAGGCAGGCAACATAGTTTCAACGACATGATGAGCGGGTGGAGTATGGCGCAACAACAAGAAAAATGCGCGGGCGTTCTTGGCGGCATGGGGCCGGATGCAACGGTGGATTTTATGAACCGGCTGATTCGCCTGGTGGACGCACAGGAAGACAGCGATCATATACGCTGCATTGTGGACAACAATCCCAAAGTGCCTTCGCGTATCAAGGCGCTGTTTGAGGGCGGCAAGGAAGACCCCGCTCCCTGTCTGATGGACATGGCCCGCCGGCTGGAGGTCTGGGGCGCGGATTTTCTCGTCATGCCCTGCAATACCGCTCACCATTACCACGGACAGATACAGCGCGCCGTGCGCATCCCCGTGCTGAACATGATCGAACTTGCTGCCGGGGCCGTGCGGCAAACATTCCCGCATCTGCGCAAGGTGGGCATCCTGGCGACCAGCGCCACGGTGCGGGTGGGGCTGTATGAGAAGGCTTTCGGCGCGCTCGGGATTGACACGCTGTATCCCGATGCAGCCGAACAGGCCGAACTGCTTGATCTCATCAAGAGCATCAAGGCCGGACAGATCGGGCAGGCCCAACGCGCCGCGTTGATTGCAACAGGCCGGCATGTGCTGGAAAAGGGCGCGCAGGCGCTTGTGCTTGCCTGTACCGAGTTGAGCGTGATCGCTCCGCGGAAGGACGAACTGCCGTTTGTGGATGCCTCGCAGGCCTTGGCGGAAGAGACTTGGGCCATCGTCAAGCAGGGCAAAGCGCTCTGAAAACCGTTCCCTTGCGCCACGTAAAAAAGCCCTCCAGCCAAGGCCGAGGGCTCGATTATGAGAGATGCGCGGACGCGCTCTATCCCTGCGCGGCCAGTTTGCCATAGGCCGCCATGCCTTTGCCGAATCCGCCAGTGGCGGATGGCATGGTGTGGGGCGCGGAAGCGTTTGCGGGCATGTTTGCGGTCTCTGTTGCGGAGGCAGTCGGCGAGGGCGCGGATGTCTGTGGGGTCGCTGCGGGACTCAAGGTCATTGTCTGATAGGCGGCCTGTGCCTGCAAACGGCCCATGGCGCTTGGGGGAGCCGGCATGTTCTGTTGCATGATGGGGGCATTGCGCTTTGCCATGGCGGCTTCCTGCGGGTTCTGGCGCGCGCTGATCTGGGCGGCCGCCGCCTGGGCCTCGGGGGTGTTGATAATCTGGGCGTATGCGTTACGCAGTCCGGAAAGGATGGCAACCACGCTGTCAAGCTGTTTCACATCCAGTTTGACATTCGCTTGCAGCAGCCTGGCGGTGCAAAGAAAATACAAATTATTCAGATTTTCCGCCAGAGTGCCGCCTTTTTCCATATTCAGGGAAGCAGCGAGCTCATTGACAATGTCAATGGTTTTGGAAATGAGCGTGCCTTTGCCGGCCATATCGCGCGCCAGCATTTTTTCTCTGGCCTGGGCCAGAAATTTGAGCGCGCCGTCATACAGCATGAGCAGCAACTGCCCCTGATCGGTGGTGGCGATGTGGGTGCTGAAGTACGCTTGGGCTCCCTTTTGCATATCGTGTTCTCCTGAAAAATTCCCGTGCCCCTATGGGGCGTTTGGCAAAATATATGCGTCAACGCGGCATGCGGACGGCTTTCTACTGAATGCCCGGACCGAGTTTGGCTATTTCGCCTTCCAGCCGTTGCTGATTGGCGTTGTATCGGCCAAGCAGCGTATCCAGGCGCGCGAAAGCAAGCTTTTGCGTCTGTTCCCAGTTGCTGAGGCGCGTCTGTTCGCGTTCAATCTTTTTGTCAATGCCTTCCATGATGGCCGCATAGTTGCGCTTTAAGATTTCCAGCGCGCCGCCGATATGGTTGATGGAGTCATAGGTTTTTGTTTCAGCAGTAAAAAAGTCCTCCATTTCGCGGACTTTTCCCTGTTTTATTGAGACTTTGCCGACATGGGTTCCTTCATTGAGGTTGTCGATCTGTATAGCCAGACCGGCGGACGGCCCGCTTGCGGAGGTGAACCAATAGCCTTCCATGGTGCTGTCCTGGACCGCCTTTCTGCCGTCGATCCATACCTCGATGATGGGAACATTGGGCGCTGCGGCGGCATAGCTGACCGTATAGCTCACATCGTAGGTTCCGGCCTTGGTGCCGCCCTTGACGTGCGAAGCGTAGCGGAAATCTGCCGAAGTGCTGCTGCCTTCGTCGTCGCAGGCGAAGAAATCGAGCAGAGCGTCGAGTTTTGTACCCAGCGCCGCGTCAAAGGACTTCTCATCCATGTCCTGTACGCTGGCGATGATGGAGGACGGAGCGATGACAAGCAGCCCGTAATTGGGGTCGCTCTTATCGCTGACGGTTTTGATGCCGATTTGCGACAGCGAGGAAATGAGATCGCCGCTGAGCAGGTCGCTGCCCATAATTTTCTGAAAGCCCGAGGGCATGCCGGTTGCCAGACTCTGCATGCGCGAGTTGAGCAACTGCACGCCGTAGTTGCCTGTCAGTACGGAACCAATTTTTTTGGCGGCAGCGCTTTTGTCATCCTTGTTGGTCACCGAAAAATTGTAGCCCGAGGTGCTGTCATCCACCTTGGAAAGCTCTCTGATGGTCAGGAGTACGGAGTTTACGGCGTCCAGGAAGTTCTGGATGTTTTGCCGCACCGAATCCGTATCCGTGGCGATGGAGATCTGTGCCTTGCCGAGATCGAAGACGGTGATGGTCACGCCATCAAGCACGCCGCTTATATTGTTGGAGGTGGATTCAAGTTCGTCGGGCCAGTTGTCGAGTTTGAACTTCGCGTTTTGCGGCTCCTGCACCACCCAGCCGCCGAAGGTAAAGCTGCCCGACATGCTGTTGCCGGAGATTGCCCCATTGGTGCTGGTGACGATGTTCGCGCCTTGCAGCCCCGCGTTTTGACTGACCGAAGCCCCGTCAAGGCTGATGGCCAGCCTGGAGCTGTCGTTGGGGTCTGTGACCAGAGCCGCGACGGTGGAACCGGCAGTCGCGTTGATCGTATCCACCACGTCCTGGGCGCTGGCTCCCGGAGCGAGATTGCAGGAATAGTTCGTGCCGTCAACGCTGAAGGAAAAGGTCTGTGTGCCGACGGCAGTCGCACTGCCGTTCAGGCTCAGGCCGTTTATGCCCCCTGCTGCGCTGGCTCCTTCGATATTCAGGGTATAGCCCTGGCTCAGATCCGTTGGGTCCACGGCCGTGACGGAGGCGATTTTGCCGAGTCCCTGAGCGTTTATGGCGTTGGCGATGTCTTGCAGGGACGCGTTGGCGTCCACGGCCACGGAATACGATGTCCCGTTGACGGTAAATTCGAAATCGCCCGCCGCATTGCCGAGGGAATACGATGGAGAGCGCGCGCTGGTGAAAGTATCGCTCTGCCAGGTGTTTGTGGGGATGGCGATATCGCCTGCGGAGGCGAAAGAACGCAGGCTGGTCCAGGAATCCGGCGTAATGGTGAGCCCGTTTGCGGCTTGGCCGCTTGAGCCGTTGACGCCCGCGCCGTTGGCCGAGGCGGCGCCGGCGATTTGTATCGTATAGTTACCGCTGGCATTTTGCACCAGCGAGGCCACGTCGGCAGCGCCGGCATGTTTTGCCCGGTACGCCTCGTTGACGGCGTTGACCAAATCCTGAGCCGTGCTGACGCCGGGAAAGACATCAACCGAGAAATTTTCTGAACCTATATTGAAGGTGAAGGCTTTGGCAGTGCCGTCCGGAGCGGAGCTGCCCGTAAGGGTGGCGCCGTTTACGCCCGTAAAATTGGTAGCTCCGTTGATGCGCAAGACATAGCCGTTGGCGGGATCTCCGTTGATGGCTTCGGCGCTGGCTATCTGTCCAAAACCCACAGTATTGATCTTGGCGACCAGATCTTGCAGCGAAGTATTGTCAGCAACCAGGATACTTCGCGTTGTCCCGTTGACGGTAATATTGAACTGGCCCGCGCCGCTGTGGATGACGTCATTCAGGCCGGTGACGCTGTTGTCGCTTTTCCATGCGTTGATTATGGGGGTGACGGCTTCGCTTGGGCCGTAAGCATTGGAGCTCGTCCAATACGAGGCGCCGATGGTGCCCGCCGTTGCCGGCCCCCTGACCGAAGTCGCGCCCGTGATGATCAGATTGCCGTTGGCATCCAGACTTGCGGTATTCGGGCCGGACGCGCTGTTGATGGCGTTTATCAGATCATCGGCTGTGGTGGTGTTCGTAATGGCGATGATCTGCTCGGAACCGAAGCCCAGCGTGTATCTGAATTCGCCCGCGCCCGTGCCGGCGCTCCATATTGTGTCGGTTCCGGCATAGGATTGGGAACTCTGCCAGGCCGGCGAGCCGAGAAAATTCAGCCCAGCGGTCGGCGTAATGCTCAAGGTGGCGTCGCTGCCGGAATCTTTGCCCTGGATTTGCAGCCTGTATGTGGAACCGGACTGTACGATACTGGCGCGTATGCCCTTGTTCTGCGGGTCGTTGTTGACCATGTTGACAAAGGATTCAAGGCTGGTGTTGCCCGCTATTTGCAGTGTGCGCGTCTGCCCCTTGTAGGTATAGGTGAATTGCGTATTTTGCGTGGAGATGGCGGCATTTTTGCTCGCATACTCTGTTTGGCAGCTCCAGATGGCGTTGCTGGCAAGTTGGGTTACTTCTATGGAATGAGCGCCGTCCAGAGCTTTGCCGGTGGCGCTCAAAGTGGCGATTTGCGGGTTGGAGCTGGCAGTAAGCTTGGAGACGAACTTGTCCCGCGAGTTGATGAGAGACAGGGCGGCTTTGGCTTCGCGCATGCTCTGCAGTACGGTTTCAAAAGCTTGGGCGCGTGCTTGCCAGTCAGCCTTCCACCTTTCCATGCGCTGCATGGGGATGGATTCGATTTTCTTGAGCTGCGCGATGATGGAACCGAAGTCCGTACCGCTGCCAAGACCCTGGAAGTTGATGGAACCTGAAATATAATCCGCCATGATCTGCTCCTCAAGGGAGTTTTTTTCCGCTTTGGTGGCTGCGCCAAGCGATGCAAACCTGGTGCCAACGTGAACGGCGCAGCCCGTACGCGCGTTTGAAAACACCTTGCATTCCGTCGTATCGGCAGATTCCCGAAAAACTTAGGGAGCGATCCGTGCGCCCAAAAGCTTGGGGTCATCCACTGGAGGATAATTGTGAAGTCGTGTATGTCCATTGTAAAAAGCGCTCAACAAGGGGATGCCATGGACTTGCCGAAAGTTGTTCTTGCCACGCGCAATGCCGGAAAAATCCGCGAACTGGCCGACGGTCTGCGCGCATTCGGTCTTGAGGTTCTTGGCCTGGATGCCTTTCCTGAAATGGAAGATGTAGCGGAAACAGGCATGAGTTTTGAGGAAAATGCTTTCCTCAAGGCCTGCGCCGTGGCCCGGTATACAGGATGCATCGCAGTGGCTGACGATTCCGGCGTTGAGGTGGACGCCTTGGGCGGCGCGCCGGGAATATATTCCGCCCGGTACAGCGATATGCGG
>JAIRVN010000208.1 GCA_031253875.1 Deltaproteobacteria bacterium
TGTGGATTTGTTCATTCGGATGCATGTGGTCAAGGAAGCGCAAAGCTCCAGCCGTATTGAAGGCACTCAAACCGGTATTGACGAGGTATTGCTTGACGAGAAATATGTAGCGCCTGAAAAGCGCGACGACCGGCGTGAAGTCATTAACTATATTGAAGCTGTCAATACCGCGATCGTCCGTCTTGAGGAGTTGCCGCTATCCAATCGCCTGCTTAGGGAAACGCACGCGATTCTCATGCGCGGCGTGCGCGGCGATCATAAACTGCCCGGCGAGTTCAGGATCAGCCAAAACTGGATCAGCGGCAGTAATCTGAACGATGCCGTTTTCATCCCGCCGCATCATGATAATGTCGCGGCCTTGATGAGTGACCTGGAGCTTTTCTGGCACAATGAACATATCGCTGTTCCTCACCTTATCCGTATTGCCATCAGCCATTATCAATTTGAAACCATCCACCCGTTTCTGGACGGCAACGGGCGTATCGGGCGGCTGCTAATCCCGTTATATTTGGCGGATCACAAGCTCCTGGCCAAACCTTCGCTGTATATTTCGGATTTTTTTGAACGTAACCGCGCAGCTTATTATGACGCCCTGATGCGAGTACGCTTGGGCAACGATCTCATCCATTGGATCTGCTTTTTTCTGACTGGCGTGCGGGAAACCGCCTTGCGGGGACGTTCTGTGTTCAGCAGAATATTGGAACTGCGTAAAGGAGTGGAGCAGAGCATCCTCGCGTTGGGCAAACGCGCTGTAAACGCACGGGCCGCGCTGGATTTTTTGTTCCGCAGCCCTTTTGTGGCCGCCGCCGATCTGGCCGTTGGCCTGGATATTTCCCTCCGAACGGCGCACACTCTTGTGCGGGATTTTGCGCGCCTGGGTATTTTATCCGAAACAACAGGCAGGCTGCGCGGGAGAATGTTTTGTTTTGACAGGTATTTCAGGCTATTTTTAGAATAACTGCGGCAAGATACAATAAGGCTGAGGCTGATTGAAAGAAAAGCTTTTTTCTTGCAATAAGCCGCCAGGTAATTGTAACCAAGTGCGCTAAGGTCAGGAAATCGCCATGCCCCCAAAAAACTCTGTCCCTGGCAAAAGCGTCATGCATTGGCGCGAAGGGTGGCAAAAAAAACTTTTCCCTTGGCACGGAGATCAAAACCGGATGCGGGCTTCGCTGTTTTTATGGATAGGCGCCGTGGGCATAGGCTGTGCCGCAACCCTGTTGGCGGCAACGGCTGACTGGGCCTTTGCCTGGTTTGAAGGCATGCGTGGCCGCTGGTGGTGGTGGCCGTTTTTCGCCCTGCCCCTGGGCGGAATGGCCCTGACACGGTTCATCCGCTACGTTGGTCCCGGCATTGAGGGCAGCGGCATACAACACGCCGTGGCTGCACTCCAGGCGGCCGTAGAACCGCGTCTGGCCGAGCGACTCATCAACCTGCGCCTTGCCCTGGCGAAATTTGTCGCCATTGTCGGCGGCCTGGCATCCGGATTCATACTGGGACTGGAAGGGCCGGCCGTGCAGCTAGGCGCGAGCATTCTTTTTTCTCTGCGGCGTTTTTATCCTGAGGACACTACGGCGTTACGCCACCAGCTCATTGTTGCGGGCGGCGCGGCAGGCATCGCGGCGGCCTTCAACGCGCCGCTGGCCGGACTGATCTTCGCGTTTGAGGAAATGGGCCATGCTTCGCCGCGCTATATCCCGGGCAAACTGGTAATAGCTGTCATTCTCGCTGGCGTGGTGGCTCAGCAGATGTTCGGCTACCAGAGCTATTTCGGTCGTATTGCCTTGTCGGGAGGATTGCCGTTGGCCGCCATTCCGGTACTGGTTCTGCTTGCCTTGCTGGGCGGGCTGGTAGGCGGCGGGTTTTCCTGGCTGGCCCTGCGCACGGATCGCTGGATGCCCCAGAGCGTCCTGCAACTGCGCCGGAAGCATCCATATATGTTCGTCGCGGGCTGTGGGATTTTGATTGCTCTTTTGGGTATGGCGGCGCCCATTTTCGGCAGCGGGGCGGAAACAACTCGCGCCCTGCTGGCCGGACACGAGGATCTGCCCCGGCAATACCTGTACCTGCCCTGCAAGTTCGCGGGCTTTGTACTCACCCTGCTCACCGGACTGCCCGGGGGCATTTTTTCCCCCTCGCTATCCCTGGGCGCCGGGCTGGGCAGTTGGTTCCTGCCGCTCGTTGACGCGGCCTGGCAGGTGGAATTCATTGCCGTGGGCATGGTTTCCGTTCTCGCGGCCGTAACGCGCGCGCCTCTGACCGCGGCCTTTATTCTGATCGAAATGACCGACGGCCATGCCATGGTTCTGGAAATGCTGGGAGCGGCTTTTCTTGCCGCCTATGTCGCCCGTTTCTTCCGCGTCCGCTTCTACCATGAATTGGCAGCCCGCATTCTGTCCGTCAAAAATTGACCCGGCGTCATGGACATATCGCCTCAGTCCCCTTGCGTTTCTCTAACATTCGACCATGCTGACGGCCAGTCCTCCCTGCGAAGTCTCCTTGAGCTTCACGCTCATCTCGCGGCCTGTATCGGCCATGGCCCGGATCGCGGCATCCAGGGTCACGCGGTGCTTGGCCGCATCTTCGCAGGTGGCGAGCAGGCAGGCGTTATAGGCTTTGATCGCGCCCACGGCATTCCGCTCGATACAGGGAATCTGCACATAGCCGCCCACGGGGTCGCAGGTCAAACCCAAATGGTGTTCCAAAGCTATTTCTGCGGCGTTTTCCACAATTTCCGCGGCATTGCCGCGAGCGTGCGCCAGCATGGCCGCCGCCATGGCCGAGGCCACGCCCACTTCGCCCTGACAACCCATTTCCGCGCCCGCGATGCCCGCGTTGTGCTTGGCCAGAAAGGCCACCGCCACGGACGCGAGCAGCCCCTCGCGCACGGCGCGCGCGCCGATGTTCAAATCCTTGCGCATGGCGTGCAGCAACGCCGGCATGACTCCGGCAGCGCCGCAGGTAGGCGCGGTAACGACTACCCCGCCGGCGGCGTTTTCTTCCGCTGCGGCAAGGGCATAGGCATTCACTTTGCCCAGAAAACGGTCCACCGCATGCGGCACGCGCGAGGCGCTGGCCAGCAGCGTGCGCGCCTTGCGGGCCACATTCAGGCTGCCGGGCAGTTCGCCCTCGGCATCCAGGCCGCGTTGCACGCTGTCCGTCATGGCGTCCATAATCTCATCCAGTTGGGCAAAAATATCGGGGCGGGATCGGCCGGTAATGGCGCTTTCGTTTTCCAGAATAAGTTCATGCAGGGTCAGGCCGCTCTGGCGCAGCCATTCCCGCAGCTTGCGCATGCTGCCGTAAGGATACGCGGGCTTGCCGCGTTCGGGCGGCGACCAGCCTTTCCACTGGATGAAACCCCCGCCCACGGAATAATACTCACGGGACGCAAGGCTTACGCCGTTCTCATCCAGCAGGCTCATACACAGGGTGTTGCTGTAAGGGAACTGATGGCGGACAACGTCATGCAGCACGTTGGCCATGCTCACGGGCACGGCATGTTCGGCGCAACGCAGCGCGTATTCCCGATCCGGAACGGCTTGCAGACGTTGAAGCAGCCCTGGCGGACACGCGGCGGGTTCGTGCCCCATCAGTCCGGCCAGAATGGCGCCGGGAGTTCCGTGCCCCTCCGCCGTGGCGCTCAAGGAACCGAACAAACGCACTTCCAGGCGCCGGGCCCGCGCGGCCTCCTCCGGGGGCAGGACGGCGCACAGTCCTGCAAAATCCGCCGCCGCCTTCATGGGGCCGATAGTATGGGAACTGGACGGCCCGGGGCCGCATTTGAAGAGATCAAAAATCGAGGTTTCGATGGCAGGACGCAAGGGCTGCGCATACGAAGCGCCGGGCGTGGCTGGCATGGATGGCTCCTGTTTCGCAAGCTTTAGGCCATAACGGCCCGCCGCGCAAGCCCGCTTGCATCCGGGCAATGCTATCGCGTACAACGGGCGCATGCGGCACGAATGATCTGCCGCCCATACTCCGGAGTTTGTGTGTACACGCTGCTGCTGCTGGCGCTGGCCGTCTTGCTCATTGTGTTGAACGCCCTGTTTGTGGCTGCGGAATTCGCCTTTGTCAGAGTACGCCGGACGCGGCTGGAAATTCTGGCCTCCGAGGGAGATCGGCGCGCCCGCAGCGCGCTGTTCGGCCTGGAACATCTCAACGCCTACCTGTCCGTCTGCCAACTGGGCATCACTTTGGCCAGCCTGGGCCTGGGCTGGATCGGCGAACCGGCTGTAGCCGCCCTGATCCGTCCCGTGCTGGAAATGTTTTCCATTACGAAACCGGCCCTGGTGAGTTCGCTTTCCATTGCTGTCGGCTTCGCCATCATTACCTTGCTGCATGTGGTGTTCGGAGAACTGATGCCCAAAACCGTTTCTATCCGAAGAGCGGAAAGCGCCGTGCTCCTCCTGGCCCGCCCCATGCGCCTGTTCCATATACTCTGGCTGCCCGTGGTCACGGTGCTGAACGGCATCTCCAATGTTCTCCTGCGCCTGGCCGGCATCCGCGGAACCGCGGCATTGGAACATGCCCATTCCCCCGAGGAATTGCGCATGCTGATTTTCGATTCGAGCCGCGAAGGGCAACTGGATCAGGGCGAAGGCCGCATGCTGGACAATATTTTCAGTTTTTCCAAAAAAACGGCCAGGGATGTCATGCTGCATCGCACGGATGCCGTGGCCCTGGATGTGGAAAATTCTCCGGAAACAGCCGTGGACATCACGAAACGATGCGGACATACGCGTTTTCCCGTCTACAAACACAACCGGGACAACATCATCGGCTTCATCCATACCAGGGATCTGCTGCTCAGCGACACCTGCCCGAACCTGGACGGCATGGTGCGCACGCCGCTCTACGCCCAGGAAACCATACACCTGGACAAGCTGCTCCAGCGCATGCAGAACGAGCGGCAACAGTTTTGCGTGGTGGTCGATGAATACGGGATCTGGCAAGGCATTCTGACCATGGAGGACGTGGTGGAAGCCATTGTCGGCGACATCCAGGACGAATTCGACAACGAGACGCCCCATGTCGTGCCGCAAAGCGATGGCAGTTTTCTGGTTGCCGCGGATCTGTCCCTGGACGATCTGAGCCGGCACATGCCGCTGCACTGCGATCGCGCCACGGATCTCTATAAAATCCTCGCGGCGCATATTTTTGAACATCTGGGACGTATTCCCCAAATCGGGGACTCCGTGCTGCTTTGCGGCAGGCGCGTTGTCGTGGTCGGCATGGACCGGCACAGAGTCCGCAGGGTCAGGATTACGCCTATGCCCGAGCATGCCGGACACGGCACGGCGCAAAGCAAAGACAGCCCGGCGTCGCGCTGAGCGGCAGAGGTATTGGCCGTAGCGGGCAGATGCTCGTCTTCCCAAAACGTATCGGTTAGGCTATACTGGCGCCGCAAGCGCACGCCTGCGGGAATGCGCCGACCGTATTCGCACTGCCACAGATCACAAAGGATCTCCCCATGGAAGATAACTACGTCCATAGCCACGCCCGATGGTTCGCCAAGGATGCCGCGTCCGTGCTGGCAAAGCTGAAAAGTTCTCCGGAGACGGGCTTATCCGCCGCACAAGCTGCCGAACGGCTTGAGGAATTCGGCCCCAATGCCCTGCCCGACGTCAAGGCGGAGCATGCTTTTATCCGCTTTCTCAGGCATTTTCACGATATTCTTATCTATATCCTTTTCGTCTGCGCCTTTGTGACCCTGGTCCTCGCGCATTACGCCGACACCGTCGTCATTCTCGCCGTGGCCGTGGTGAACGCGGCCATCGGGTATTTCCAGGAAAACAAAGCGGAAAAGGCGCTCAATGACATCAGGAA
>JAIRVN010000063.1 GCA_031253875.1 Deltaproteobacteria bacterium
TTGTTGAACGAAGCCTGGATATGCACAAGGCCCACAGGGACGTTCTTTTTTTCCTTCTTTTTGGCAACACGCTTTGGTCTGGCCATGTTTCCGCTTCCTTATTTCTTTTTGCCCACAGCGCCGCGCCGCGGCCCTTTACGGGTACGCGCGTTGGTGTGGGTGCGCTGCCCGCGCGCGGGCAAACCGCGACGGTGGCGCAGACCGCGATAGCAGCCGGTGTCCATGAGACGCTTGATATTGGCCCCAAGTTCACGGCGCAGATCGCCCTCCACCTTGTGGTTCTGCTCAAGTTCCTTACGGATTTCATTGACCTCGTCAGCGGACAGGTCGTCGATGCTCCGCGTCCAGTTCACGCCGGTGGTATCCAGTATTTTCAAGGCCGTCGCACGGCCGATGCCGAAAATATAGGTCAGCGCGATATCCGCGCGCTTGCCGCGCGGCAGTTCAACACCTGCAATTCTTGCCACGTTGTGCTCCCGCTATCCCTGGCGCTGCTTGTGCCGGGGGTTTTCGCAGATAACCCTCAAAACGCCCCTGCGCCGGATGACCTTGCACTTGGGGCACATTCTCTTTACGGACGGCCTGACTTTCATACCTCACTCCAGATGCTGTTTCCGATCTCATACCGCAGTGGACAGAGAGGGGAACAGATACATTTACCCGCGCATTACGACACTGTCAATGAATACTGTATGGCAGCCGCACATTTTACTGCACTCCTGCCCTGGTTAACAAAAAAACCTGGTCAAACCGCGATCCGACACGCTGAGTATTTCCGGTTCCTTCGCGGTGATGAGCACACTATGTTCAAAATGCGCGGCGAGCTTTCTGTCCCGGGTTACGGCTGTCCAGTTGTCTTCCAAAATATCGACTTCGTATGTGCCTTCCGTGACCATGGGCTCAATGGCCACCACCATTCCCGCTTGCAGCGGCATCCCTCCCATTTTTGGCCTGAAATTGGGCACTTCCGGCTTTTCATGCATGGCCCGGCCTATGCCGTGCCCGACAAAACGCCGGACTACGCTGAAACCCGCCGCTTCCACACATGCCTGCACCGCCGCGCCGATTTCATACACGTCAAAGCCCCGCCGGGCTCTTTCAATGCCGGCGTACAGCGAAGCCTCCGTCACCCGCATGATTGCGGCAGCCTTGTCGCTGACTTCTCCGACCGGATAGGTGCGTGCCGCATCCCCATAAAAACCGTCGTAAATGACCCCCATGTCAAAACTCACAATATCCCCTTCCCTCAGTAAGCGTTCCGAAGGAAAACCATGCACCACCTGTTCGTTCACCGAACAACAGAGCACGAAGGGATAGCCGCAATAGCCCAAAAACCCAGGCTGTACTTTATATTCCTTACACAACTCGCGCGCAAGATCCTCGAAATCCCTGGTCGGTATGCCCGGAGCCACGGCATCGCCCAGAGCGTCCAGAATATTGGCGACGACACGGTTCGCTTCCCGCATGCAGGAGATTTCCCGCTCGTTCTTTATAAATGCTCCACGGTATTTTTTCATATTGCCCGGCAAATGCACGACAAGAATACGACAACTCTATCTACCGCGTGAACGTTGTTGTTTTTGCATCAATCCTTCATACTGGCGTGAAATCATATGCGATTCAACCTGAGACATAAAATCCATGGCCACACCCACCAGAATGAGCAGGCTGGTTCCGCCGAAATAAAACGGCACGTTGAAGTTCGCGATCAGCAGCATGGGCAGCACGGAAACAGCCGAAATATACACCCCTCCCGAAAGCGTCAGACGAGAGAGCACCGTGTTCACATATTCCTGCGTCTTCTCGCCAGGGCGGATGCCCGGGATGAAACCGCCGCTTTTTTTCAAATTCTCGGCTATGTCCTTGGGGTCAAAGATGATGGCTGTATAGAAGTAGCAGAAGAAGAAAATCAGAGCAATAAAGATAACATTGTAGGTAATGGATGCGGGCTGGAAAAACGATGCCGCGCGCTGTACCCATTCATTGGACGAAACTTGCCCGATGGTCGCCGGGAAGAGCAGAATGCTTGAGGCGAAAATGGGGGGGATAACCCCGGCGGTGTTCAAACGCAAAGGCAAATGGGTCGTCTGCCCGCCGTACATCTTCCGTCCCACCTGCCGCTTGGCATAATGGATGGGAATGCGCCGTTGCGCACGTTCCACGAAGACAATGCCCACCATGACCGCAGCCATGAGCAGCATAATCGTGCCGGCCAGGAATACGCTCATGTCGCCGGCCGCGATAAGTTGGCCGGACTGCATGATGGCCCGAGGCACGCCCACGACGATCCCTGAAAAAATAATCAGGGAAATGCCGTTGCCGAGGCCCTTTTCGGTAATCTGCTCGCCAAGCCACATGATAAGCACCGTGCCCGCCGTAAAGGTGAGCATGGTCATTATGCGGAAATGCCAACCGGCGACCAGCACCACGGGCGCGCCGGCCGGGCTGTGCATGCCTTCCAGTCCCACGGCGATGCCCAAGCCCTGGATCAAGGTAATCAGCACGGTAAGATACCGTGTATACTGCGTGATCTTGCGCTTGCCCGCCTGGCCTTCTTCCTTGGCCATACGCTTGATGTCCGGGCTGATCACCTGAAGCAACTGGAGGATAATGGAAGCCGAAATATAGGGCATGATCCCCAGCGCAAAAATCGATACATTGGAAAGACCACCCCCGGAAAACATGTCGAACAGGCCGAACAGCGTACCCGACATGCTTTCGAAGAAATGCTTGATCGCTGCGGCATCCACGCCGGGAACGGGGATATGTACTCCAATCCGGTAAGCGCACAGTAGAAAAAACGACCAGCCCAGCTTACGCATCAACTCCGGCTGGCCCGCCATGGTGTTCGTCGGCCCAAGCGCCATTTTCCCTCCATCCTGTGGTTTGCCAAAAACTATTCCGCAGACGCCGCGGCAGCTTCCAGCGCCTTGGCCTGCCCGCCGGCCTGCCGGATCTTTTCCACAGCCGCTCGGCTGAAGGTATGTGCTTCCACGGTTAAGGCAGAGGAAATTACGCCCTGGCCCAAAATATTCACAGGCTCACCCCGCTGGGCAAGGCCACGGGCATATATGTCATCCAGGCTGATCGCGGCACCACCCTCAAACACGGCCTGCAGACGGTCAAGATTGATGACCGCGTACTGCACTTTGAAGAGCGCGTTTTTGAAACCGCGCTTGGGCAGCCTGCGCTGCAAAGGCATCTGGCCGCCTTCAAAACCGGCGGGCACACCGCCGCCGGCACGGGCATTCTGCCCTTTGTGCCCTTTACCCGCCGTGCCGCCGCGCCCGGATCCGGGGCCGCGTCCCACGCGTTTTTTCGCCGTACGTTCCCCAAGAAATGGATAGAGATCGTGCAGTTGCATTATTCACTTACCTCAACGAGATGCGAAACCTTCGCTATCATCCCGCGAACCGCGGGGCTATCCTCAAACGTTTTTTCCTTGCCGCAACGCGTCAAACCCAGCGCTTCCAGATTCTTCTTCTGGTTGGGTTTGCGGGCGATGCGGCTGCGGACGAGTTTTACCTTGATCTGAGCCATGACTATTTCCTCAAGGCTTCAAGCTGTTTGCCGCGCAGTTCGGAAACCTGCTCTGCGCTGCGCAGGGAAACCAAACCCTGCAGGGTGGCGCGCAGCACGTTGTGCGGATTGTTGGTGCCGATGGCCTTGGCAAGCACGTCGGTCACGCCGACGGCCTCCATGACGGCGCGAACAGCGCCGCCGGCAATGATGCCGGTACCTTTGGAAGCAGGTTTCAGCATCACGCGTCCGGCGCCATAGTGACCGAGAACTTCGTAGGGAAGCGTGCCGTCAAGGATGGGAACGCGCACACGGTTCTTGCGGGCTCGCTCCGTAGCCTTGCGCAGCGCTTCCGGCACTTCCTGGGCTTTGCCCAGACCGAAGCCCACGCCGCCTTTGCCGTCGCCAACCACTACCAGGGCGCTGAAACTGAAACGGCGGCCGCCTTTCACAACCTTGGCCACGCGATTCAAGGCCACAACTTTTTCAATTTCGCCAAATTCGTTCTGCTGCTGTTCCATAACTTCCTCTTAAAATTCCAGTCCGCCTTCACGCGCGCCGTCGGCCACGGCCTTGATGCGCCCGTGGTAGAGGTAGCCGTTACGGTCAAAAACCACCTGAACAATATTTTTTTCCTTGGCCAGCCTGGCTATTTCCTTGCCCACCAGTTCAGCGCCGCTCTTGTTGCAGTGCGCGCCTTCCCGGCTCTTGCCGAGCGTCAGGGTAGAGGCGGCGGCCAAAGTCGCGCCCGCAATATCATCCACAATCTGGGCGTAGATATGCAGGTTGGAGCGATACACCACCAGGCGGGGACGGACGCGGCCCTGCGTTTTTTTGCTGATACGCGGCTTACGGCGCTGCCTGGCTTCGTTTTTTGCATATTTCATGGTCGGCCCCCCGCCTATTTCTTGCCGCCGGACTTGCCGACCTTGCGGCGGATAGTCTCGGTTTCGTATTTAATGCCTTTGCCCTTGTACGGTTCGGGCTTGCGCAACTTGCGGATTTTGGCGGCGGTTTCGCCGACCAGTTCCTTGTCGATGCCCGAAAGCGTCAGCTTCTGGCCTTCCGCAACAGCGGCGATGCCCTTGGGCAAATCCACGAGCACGGGATGGGAATAGCCCACGGACAAGTCCACCATGTTGCCTTTCACAGCCACTTTGTAGCCCACGCCGATGACTTCGAGCGTCTTGGAGAACCCCTTGGTCACGCCTTCCACGCAGTTGGCAAGCAGCGTACGCCGCAGACCGAACTGCGCCGAGGCAAAACGGCTCTCTTCCAGAGGCGACAGCGTAACTTTGCCGTCTGCCAGTTCATACTTCAATACCGGGCACACGGGAGTCGTCAGTGTGCCTTTGGGGCCTTTGACTTCAATCACGTCCTTTCCAATCTTCACTTCCACGCCGGAAGGGATGGAAACGGGCAATTTTCCTATTCTGGACATCGCAGCCCCCGCCTACCAAATTTCACACAAGAGTTCGCCGCCGACCTTTCTGGAGGCGGCGCTCACCCCGTCCATCACCCCGTGGGAAGTGGACAGGATGCACATCCCAAGACCATTCTGCACGCTGGGGATGGCGTCGTGCGCCACATACACCCGGCGGCCAGGCTTGCTTATCCTCTTCAGACCCGAAATGACAGCCTTGCCCTTCAGGTACTTGAGGGACAAGGTGATGTTTCTTTCAGCCAGGGCCACGTCTTCGACATAGCCTTCCTGCTTGAGGATGGCGGCAATGGATTCCTTCATCTTCGAGCGCGGCACACTCACTTCCTTTTTCAGGGCCAAGTGCGCGTTGCGGATACGCGTCAGCATATCGGCAATAGGATCAGTTACCATGTCATCTCCCGTATACTGTGTATTTCAACCCGGCCTCGACCGGGAAGATGCCGTTTTACCAACTGGACTTGCGCACGCCCGGCAGTTCGCCGCGTAGCGCCATGTTGCGGAAGCAGATGCGGCACAGGCCGAATCTGCGGATATACGAACGAGCGCGGCCGCACAGAGGGCAGCGGTTATACGCGCGAGCCGAAAACCTGGGTTTGCGGCTGGCCTTGACTTCAAGTGAGGTGCGAGACATCAGCTTCTCCTACTTCCGAAACGGCATGCCAAGATGGCCAAGAAGTACCTTGCCTTCCTTGTCGCTCTCAGCGCTGGTTACAATGGTGATGTTCATGCCCTTGGGATTATCCACGCGATCCGCTTCCAATTCGGGGAAGATGGTATGCTCCCTGATACCCATGGTGAAATTCCCGCGGCCGTCAAATCCCTTGTCCGGCACACCACGGAAGTCGCGCACCCGGGGCAGGGCAAAATTCATCAACTTATCCAGAAAATCCCACATGCGATCCTTGCGCAGAGTGACGCGCACCCCGATAGGCATGCCTTCACGCAGCTTGAAGGAAGCGATGGACTTTTTGGCACGGGTAATCACCGCCTTCTGGCCGGCAATGGCGGTCAGTTCGGTAACGGCTTCTTCCATCAGCTTATTGTTCTGGCTGGCGGCGCCAAGCCCGATGTTCAGGGATACCTTTTCGATTCCGGGAATCTGCATGACGGACTTGTAGTTAAACTCCTTTTGCAGAGCCGGAGCCACTTTCTCCCGATATATCTTTTCCAGGCGCGTCATCGTACTATCCTATTCCATGACTTCGTTGCATTTTTTGCAGAAGCGAAGCTTCTTGCCGTCCTCGGTATAGCGGTATCCCACGCGGGTGGGCTTGGTGCAGGCCGAGCACACCACCATGAGATTGGACACATGAAGAGGCATTTCTTTTTCCACAATGCCGCCGGCCTGCTGACGGTAGGGGTTGGCGCGCGTGTGGCGCTTGACCATATTGATCTTTTCGACCAGCACACGGTCATGCTTCCGCAGCACTTTCAGCACCTTGCCCAGCTTGCCCGTCTCTTTGCCGGCAATTACCATGACTTTATCATCTTTGCGAATACGACACTTTTTCATGCCAAGCTCTCCTGGAACGCACTACGCGCCCCACTCAAAATATCAAGCGGCCGCACGGCACACGCCCTACAAAACTTCAGGCGCAAGCGACACGATCTTCATAAAATTGCGGGCACGCAATTCGCGGGCCACCGGACCGAAGATGCGGGTACCCACGGGCTCCCTCTGTTTGGAGAGCAGCACCGCGGCGTTGGAATCGAATTTGATGTAGGATCCGTCCACGCGGCGCACTTCCTTGCGGGTACGCACGATAACGGCTTCCATCACATCGCCCTTCTTCACCTTGGCGTTGGGCATGGCTTCCTTGACGGAAACCATGATAATGTCGCCCACAGTGGCATAACGCCGTTTGGAACCGCCCAGCACCTTGATGCAGGCGACCTTCTTCGCGCCGGAATTGTCCGCAACCTGAAGCGTGGATTCTACCTGGATCATCTTTCTACCCTACACGGCTTTTTGCATGACAGAGACCAGATGCCAGCGCTTATTGCGGGAAAGCGGTCTGCATTCCACAATCTTCACTGTATCGCCCATGCCGCATTCATTTTTCGGATCGTGCGCCGTATATTTGGCGCGACGGCGTACATACTTTTTCAGCAACGGATGCTGCACCACGGTTTCAACACGCACGACAATGGTCTTGTCGCTCTTGTCGCTGACAACCGTGCCGACAAGCGTTCTGCCTTTCAGGCTTCCCAACGTGCTGGACATATCAATATTCCTTTTCCTTCAGGATGGTCTCAAGCCGGGCGATACCACGCCGGGCGGTCTTGAGGGAGGAGGTTTGCTCAAGCTGGGCCGTGGCATGCTGAAAGCGCATGACCAACAGCGCCTTGCGTTCCTCGTCAAGCCTGGCTATCAGTGCATCGCGGCCAAGCGCTCTCAGTTCGCCCGGCTTGCGGCCCTTCTTTGCGGGCTGCCCTTTCTTTTTCCTGGCGGCGGCCATTTACGCGCCCTCCTTCATCACAATAATGGTCTTCACCGGCAGCTTGTGGGCCGCGCGAGTCAGAGCTTCCTTGGCCAAATCCAGAGACACGCCCTTGATTTCATACAAAACCCGGCCCGGGTGCACCGGCGCGCACCAGCCCACCGGAGCCCCCTTACCGGAACCCTGGCGGGTTTCAAGAGGTTTGGCCGTCACGGGATGGTCGGGAAAAATGCGGATCCACACTTTCCCGCCGCGCTTGATGTGACGCATCATGGCAATACGGGCAGCTTCAATCTGCTGGCTGGTGATCCTGCCGTGTTCCACAGCCTTAAGGCCGATGTCGCCAAAGGCAATCAGAGCGCCCCGGGTGGCATGGCCACGCAGACGGCCTTTTTGCCATTTGCGGAATTTTACTTTCTTGGGGGCAAGCATTAGCGTTCCACCTCGCTATCAAGAATTTCGCCCTTGTAAATCCAAACCTTCACGCCAATAATACCGTAAGTGGTGCTGGCCTCGGCAAAACCGAAATCAATATCCGCACGCAGGGTCTGCAAGGGCACACGGCCATCGCGGTACCATTCGGTGCGGGCAATTTCCGCTCCGGCCAGACGCCCGGCGCAGGTCACCTTGATGCCTTCGCCGCCGAACTTGCGGGCCATGGACACCGTGCGCTTCATAGCGCGACGGAAAGCCACGCGGCGCTCAAGCTGCATGGCGATATTCTCGGCCACGAGCTGCGCTTCCACCTCGGGACGGCGGATTTCATTCACTTCAATGGAAAACTCGCGTCCGAACTTTTGGCGCAAATCCGTTCTCAGCTTCTCAATTTCCACGCCTTTACGGCCAATAACGATTCCCGGACGGGCCGTGGAAAGAATAAGACGCACCTTGCCGCCGGCGCGTTCAATCTCGATACGGGAAAGGCCGGCATGATACAGCAATTTTTTAATGAAGGTACGGATCCTGGAGTCTTCCCGCACAAAAGCGGGATAGTCTTTTTTGGTAAACCAGCGGGACTGCCAGTTCTTATTGTAGCCAAGTCTGAAGCCGAACGGATGTACTTTCTGACCCATAGCCTATTCCTGCCCTTCTGCGAGTATGACGGTAATGTGGCTCGTACGCTTCGTAATCTTCGTGGCGCGCCCTTGAGCGCGGGGCATAAAACGCTTCCACGTGGGACCTTCGTTGACCAGAACTTCCTTCACCACCATGGCGTCCACATCCACTCCCGCCAACTGTGACGCATTGGAAAGCGCCGAATGCATGACATTCAGCAGAATGCCCGCCGGTTTGTTGGGGGTCAGGCGCAGCACATTCAGCGCCGCCTCGACCTGCATCCCTCGAACATTTTCAGCCACCAGACGGGTCTTGCGGGGCGAGACGCGCTGGTATTTCGCACAAGCTCTAGATTCCATAGCGCTTCCCTACTTCTTGGCTTTGGACTTTTTGTCCCCGGAATGGCCGTGGAAGGTGCGCGTGGGCGAAAATTCGCCCAGCTTATGCCCCACCATGTTTTCGGTCACAAACACGGGAATGAATTTCTTGCCGTTATGCACCGCAAAGGTAAGCCCCACCATCTCGGGAACAATAGTGGAACGACGCGACCATGTCTTGAGTACGCGGCGGTCGTTGTTGGCAACAGCGGCGTCAACCTTTTTCATTAAATGGTCGTCAACAAACGGACCCTTTTTCAATGATCTTGGCATGTGTTGCTCCTACTTCTCGCCACGACGCTTAACAATGAGCTTGGTGGACAACTTTTTCTTGTCGCGGGTCTTGTAGCCTTTGGTGGGCTTGCCCCACGGGGTCACCGGATGGCGACCGCCGGAACTTCTGCCTTCACCGCCGCCCAATGGGTGGTCGATGGGGTTCATGGCAACGCCGCGCACCTTGGGGCGGCGGTTCAGCCAGCGGTTACGGCCCGCTTTGCCGAGAGAAATATTTTCATGGGTCACGTTACCCACCTGGCCGACAGTAGCGGTACAAGCGGACAAGACCTTGCGCACTTCGCCGGAAGGCAGGCGAAGCAAGGCATACTTGCCTTCCTTGGCCACAAGCTGGGCATAGGCGCCCGCAGCGCGGCACATCTGGCCGCCTTTGCCGGGGACCAGCTCCACATTATGGATCACCGTACCCACGGGGATGCGTTGCATCTGCATGGCGTTGCCGGGTTTGATGTCCGCACCTTCGCCGGCCACCAGGCTGTCGCCCTGCCGTACGCCCACGGGCGCCAGAATGTAGCGCTTTTCACCGTCCGCATAGTGCAAAAGCGCAATGCGCGCGGTGCGGTTAGGATCGTATTCAATATGCGCCACAACAGCGGGTACGCCAAGCTTGTCGCGTTTGAAATCGATGAAGCGGTACAAACGCTTGACCCCGCCTCCGCGGCGGCGGCTGGTGATGTTCCCGTGATGGTTACGGCCGCTTTTGCGGGCGAGTCCTTCGGTCAAAGACTTCTCCGGCCTGTTGCGGGTAATTTCCTCAAAGTCGGCAACCGTCTGAAAGCGGCGCCCAGCCGAGGTAGGTTTGAGCTTGCGCACAGCCATGGTCTTACACTCCCTCGAAGAACTCTATTTTATCGCCCTGGGCCAGCGTCACATACGCTTTCTTGCAGCCGGACACGCGCCCGATCACACGGCCCTGGCGCTTGCGATCCACAGCGGACCTGTTCACCACGTTGACGGCCTGCACCTTGACATCAAAGGCCTTTTCCACAGCGCGCTTGATCTCAACCTTGTTGGCCGCCGGATGTACAAAAAACGTCACCTGCTGCGCGGCATCCTTGAGGATGCTGGTTTTTTCCGTAAGCAGGGGTTTTATGAGAACCTGAGTGTACTCCATGACATCTCCCTACTTTTTGGCAAAGCGGGCCTGAATGGGCTCCACCGCTTCCTGCAGCAGCACAAGCTGCTTGTGTTTCAAAATATCATACACGTTCAGTCCCTCGGCAGTAGTCAGCGTGATGCCGGGGATGTTGCGCGAGCACCGCGCAAGCGTCTCCTGTGCGCCGCCCGCCACGATGAGCGCCTTTTCAAGTCCGAGAACGCCGGCAACTTCAACAAAATGTCTGGTCTTGGCTGCGGGCAATTCAATGCCTTTGACCAACAACAACGCGCCGTCCGCAAGACGGCTGGACAGGGCCATCTTCAAGGCCAACGCGCGTACTTTGGCGTTCACCTTGAAGGAATAATCCCGCGGCTGAGGCCCGAAGGTGATGCCCCCGCCGCGCCAGATGGGAGAACGGTTGGAACCCGCGCGGGCGCGGCCGGAACCTTTCTGGCGCCAGGGCTTCGCCCCGCCGCCGCGCACCTGGGCGCGCGTTTTGACGGCATGGGAACCCGCGCGCTTCGCGGCAAGCTGGGCACGCGCCACCAAGTTCAGGATTTCAGGCCGCACTTCCACTTCAAAGACATCGGGCGCCAGGGTTATTTCCCCACTTTCCTTCCTGTCCTGATCATATACTTTCACAACAGCCATTGTCGTTTCCTTATTACGTATCTCCGCATACGCCGTCTTGCCGGGACGGCACGGCCGGCACGCCTATTTGCGCACCATGACCAGGCCGTTTTTCGGCCCGGGCACGCAGCCCCGCACCAGGATGACGTTGTCTTCCGGGCGTACGGCCACAACAAGCAGGCTCGGCTGGGTAACGCGCTCGTTGCCCCAGTGGCCCGGC
>JAIRVN010000181.1 GCA_031253875.1 Deltaproteobacteria bacterium
CAGGAAAATTTGTTATCACAATACTATCACGGTATGGATGTAATTTCCTTTAGGGTTGCCTCCGAACCACCGAGGTCTCTTCAGCAGCGCGTGTGGCTATGCCACCGATCAAATAGATTTTTTTTCTCAGGCTAGCGCTTGCCTTTTTACGCGGATGGGTATATAAGCCCAACTTCGTTCCGGCCCTGCCGTGGCATTGGCACATAATATATCAGATGACAAGGGAGGATGTCATGAGCAGAGAATGCGAAATCTGCGGAAAAAAACCGCAGGTCGGCAATTTGGTGAGCCATTCCAATATCAAGACCAAGCGCCGCTTTCATCCCAATCTGCAAAACGTGCGGCACCAGTTCCCCAACGGCGCTGTGCGCACCTTGAGCGTATGCACCCGTTGCCTGCGTTCCGGCGCCGTGCGCAAGCCCGTGTCTCGCCCCAAACAAAGTTGAGCTTGGCTGCAAGACGCCCGGCGTATTGTGTTGCTGCCCTTTGCCGCATTGTTGCGTTGCAGAGGGCTTTTTTTTATCTTCGCCTTCAGCGCAGATTCACATTGAAAATGTTCATATGCTCTCATGACGCCATGTGGCGGAGTTTCCGCAGGAGAAACGCTATGTCCCATAATCAAAAACCTCTGCTGTCCTGTCCCCCTCGAACGGAAACGGATAACATGCGCCAGTATCAACGCCTGGCTCGCCCGTACAGGGTGGAAGCGAGACGCGTGGAGTTTCCTGTCCCGCTCCATCCCGTGATCGATGCCCCCTGCTATGATATCGGCGCCGGCGGACTGTGCGTGGAATCCCTCGGGGTTCTGAACATTGGCGACATCATGCAGATCCGGGTGCATGTGCCCAAACTGAACAAGTATTCCCCCGGCTTTTTCAAAACCTATGAAAACGACGCCGAACAATATGTGCAGTGCATAGGCAAGGTCGCCTGGTTACGGCCTGCGGGAGGCAAGTATCTTGTGGGGCTGAATTTTACCGATATCGATCCGGATCAGCGCAAAGCCCTGAAGAGCCTCGTCCAAAAGGCCATGCAGGTGCAAGCATAGCCGTTTTTACAACATATTCACCGGATCGAGATCCAGGGCCAGCCTCAACATATTCCCGTCCACTCCGTTTGCGGCCCTGGCGTATGCCATACGTATGGCGGGCCAGTCCTGTGCCTTGAGCAGGCAGTGAAAGCGTTTGCGCCCGCGCAGCATGGGGATGGGCGCCGGGACGGGGCCAAGCACGACGATGCCCGACTCGCGGCCTGCGGAACGCAGGCTTTGCCCCAAGCGGGTTATTTCGGCCAGCGCTTCCTCACGTTTGGCGTCAAAGCTTATGCGCACCAAGGCCAGGCGTACGAAGGGGGGGTAGCGGCGCTGTTCACGGCGCACAATTTCAGCCTTGTAAAAACCCTCATAATCGCCGCGCTGGACAAAATCCCAACAGTAATGGGAACGGTCACGGGTTTGGATGAACACTTCCCCGGTCTGTCCGCCTCTGCCCGCTCTGCCGGCGGACTGGACCAAGAGCTGGAAGGTGCGTTCCGCTGCCCGGTAGTCGGGCAGGTTGAGGCCGAGATCTCCGTCCGCGACAAGGGCCAAGGTGACTTGGGGAAAGTGGTGGCCTTTGGAAAGCATTTGTGTACCCACAAGGATTTGCGCTTCCTGGCGGGCAAAGGCTGTCAGAATTTCCTCCATGCGGTCAGGCCGGCGTGTGCTGTCGCGGTCAAGGCGAAGAAGTTTTGCCGGGGCGAGCAGCGTGCCCAGATGTTCCGCCAAACGTTCGGTACCCTCGCCCAAGGGCAGGTAGTGCAGCCCCTTGCATTTGGCGCAAGGTTGCGGAAAAGGCGTGTTGTATCCGCAATAGTGGCAGAGCAGCCGTTCGCGCCCCTTGTGGTAGCTGAGACTGATGGCGCAGTGCGGGCAGCGGGGTACATCGCTGCAGTTCAGGCAGTACATTTGGGGGGCGTAGCCGCGCCGGTTCAGAAGCACCACGGCCTGCTCTCCGCGCGCAACGGTCTGCCGGAGCGCGTCCAGGCTTTCCTGAGCCAAAAGCGAGTCTGTGGCGCCAAGACCGCGGATGTCCACAAGACGGATGCACGGCAGACTGCCGCCGCCCACGCGCTGTTCAAGACGCAGCAAGCGCAGGCCGCCGCGTTCGGCGGCATAAAAACTTTTGATGTCCGGAGTGGCGGATCCAAGCAGCAGCAAAGCCTTGTTCTGTTCCGCGCGGAACCAGGCCAGTTCTTTGCCCTGATAGGAAAAGCCCTCATCTTGTTTGAAGGAACTGTCGTGCTCCTCGTCAAGAACAATCAGGCGCACATCCTGGACAGGCAAAAACAAGGCGGATCGCGTGCCGATGACAATGCGCGGGCTTGTGCCGGAACCAAGTTCGCGGAAGAGCTCTTCACGGCGCGCGGCGCTTTGGTAACCGTGGAAAAGCACGAATGGCGCGCCGGGGAGGGCGAGACGCGCGTCGCGCAGCAATTTCAAGGCCAGCGCGACTTCCGGGGCAAGCAGCAGGGCGGACTTGCCCTGTGTCAGACATTCACGGACCAGTTCCAAATACACGGCCGTCTTGCCGCTGCCGGTAATGCCGAAGAGCAGATGGCTGCAGGCCTGGGGAGTGTGTAAGGCCTCGCGCAAGTGTGCCAGGGCAGTTCGTTGTGCTTCGGACAAATCAAAGGGCAGAGGCGGCGGCGGCAGCAGTTGCGTTGCGCTTTCGTCTGTGTTTGCAGCGCCTTCCAAAGGTCCGATATGGACGATACTTTGCTGTACAAGGCTTGCCAAGGCTGGCGCACTGCTCGATCCCAGGATTCTGAGCAGGGCACGGCGGTTCGTGCTGCCGTGTTCCAGCAGATATTCGAGCAGGGCGATTTGACGATGGGCGGCCGGACGTACAGGCCAGGGCGGATCCGCCGTCAGGCGGCAATATTCGCCCAAGGCCGCATCCGAGCGAAACGGCAGGATTTCCATTTCGCCGCGTATCCAGGCTTGGCCGAGAAGGGCGCGTTCTTCGGGCGTCATAGCGGCAATGGCTCGCAGAGAAAGGAGTCGAGCTTTGCCCTCGCTGAAATGGCGCAGGCGTGCCGCCGCGTTGCGCAGTCCCTGCGGCAGCACATGCCCGAGAATGCGGCCTGGCGTCACTCCTTGGCGCAGGGCGAGCTGGCGGATCATTTCCATGTATCCGACGCTGAACAGCGGGCGTGTCTCCAGCGGCCAGCACAACGCCTTTATACTGACGCCCGCGGGCAGAATCCGGACATCGCCGTCGTTTTCCAGAACCATGCCCGCGCGCAGCCCCTTGCCCAGCGGTACGGCCACGCGCAGCCCCGTCTGCCAGAGCGCTTCAGGTAGATAGTCCGGGCTCGCGTAGCACAGGCTGGAATACGGAGGACTGAGGATAGCGACGGAATAATACATGAAGGCCATTATGCTGAGCGCCACCTTCTCGTCAAGCGTGTTGTGGCATTTTGTTTCTGTAAAAACTTGTTATATTATCATGTAATGAATACGCAATAAGCTTTTGCGTGGGATTTCATCACAGAAGTACTTGTTTTTTCAAGCACGTTGAATATAATAGAGTTAAACGACAGCAGAATATGTGGAGATTTCTTGTATGCGCCGTAGTCTCTA
>JAIRVN010000206.1 GCA_031253875.1 Deltaproteobacteria bacterium
AAACGGGCGCGCTGGGAGAGAAAATGGCGGATATATTAATTCTGTTTTAAGGAAATGGCCGTGAGTTTGAGGATTACTTTTTTTATATGGGTGGATAGTCGTTTTCTTATGGCTCATGGAGGACATAAACGCTCCACCTTCGGATATACAAGGCAACTCTGCTTCATGTCCGTTCATTGGACATCCGGCGAGTTCCATTTCTCGCGCATCATTCCTATTTTCAGCTATATTCTTCAGCCGCAGACAAGCATTGTTGTAGGAGGGCTTGTCACAGACCAAGCCGTCATATCCGTTATCTTTCCACGGTATGCGAACCGAAAGATGCTGCGCCATCGGAATCCTTCCTGAACTGTTTTTTTAAGCTACAAGGCAACTTTATTGGCTGATGAGCTTTTTGCCCTTTGTAGATTAAGGGGACATAATGTTAGTATAAGAGGGTATCTACACCCCTCACGCCCGTTATCTTTGCCGTGAGCGGCGGAATCCGTCAAGGCCACGCCCTTCGGGTCGCTACGCGAGCCTTGACAGTTTCCGCCTTGCTCCCGGCCATGAGACTGTGGGCGAGGGGCGGGGATTGCTCCGCAGGGGGCTTCTGGACAGGGATAATTAGCAACGAAAAAGCTTGGAAGGCTTTTTATGGCTTTTGAAATAAATTTTCCAAATCTGTGGGGCAAGGCGTGGGGCAGATGCGCCCCACAACGTAAAAAGGGCTTAGATTTTACCCTAAGCCCTTGGCTTTACTGGCGGAGCAGAAGGGACTCGAACCCTCGGCCTCCGGCGTGACAGGCCGGCGTTATAACCGACTTAACTACTGCTCCGTGACAGTAGGCGGGCTTGCTCTTCTCCCCCCTACGATGCTCTCAGAGAGTAATTATCCTCACGAAGGATGTCAAGCCCCCTGATCGCCGTCACCGCTACTATACCCCGGCGTCAGCCCACGCGCTGTGTCCACAGACACAGCGCATTGGAATGGGTTCCCAAAGGTGCGGCGCCGACAGTAAAAGCCTTATTGCTTTGGGGGCTGAACCAATTCCACCCTGATGCCTTCCGGGCCCCTCACAAATGCTGTTTGCGCCACTTCAGAAGAAGGCTGGATAGAAGGCTGGATGCCCCGGTCGAGCTTTGCTCCGGACGCGCCCACAGCTTTCTTTAACGCCGCTTCGATATCGCCGACCCGCATAGCAATATGGTCATAGGAAACAATAGCGAATTGACCCGTATCGACGTTGGTTTGCTGAATATATAAAGGGATGGCGCCAATATTCATCACCGCGCCGTCGTCGTTGCCGAATTTGCGGCGCAAGGTCAATTGGGCGTCAAACGCCTCGATCCAGAACGTAATCATGGGCTCCAACCGGGTACAATAAATATGGATATGGGCCAGGGTGGGGGTATCAGCAGCTTCAGCTTTGGGCATGTTTTTTCTCCTCAGTACGATCCAAAGGTCACGCCGGCTTGGGCGATATCCTTCATGAAAACGTTCACCGCATCGCGCGAAAGTTCCGTCAGGTCCTTGCCGGCATCGCGCAGCTTGGCAACCATGGCAAGCGGCGCTGTAATAATGTCGCATCCGGCATCAGCGGCCTGCCATATGTTATACACCTCCCGCGTGGACGCCCAGATCAGCTCCGCCTTGGGAAGGCGCTTGAGAATATCGCGGCATTCTTCCACTATGGGCAGCGGGTCAATGCCCACATCCGCTATGCGGCCGGCAAAAACGGAAACATACGCCGGGCTTGTCGCGTCAAGGGCGTCAGCTGCGATTTTCGCCTGTTCGGGAGTAAAGACGCAGGTGACGTTCAAGGGAATGCCCTCCCTGGACAATTTTTTGATCAGTCCTCCCATGGAGTTGCCCGCCGGATCAATAACCGGGATTTTCACATACACATTTCCACCCCAGGCATGGATGACGCGCGCTTCGCGCTCCATGCCGTCGACGGTATTGCTGAGCACTTCAAAGGAAACAGGCAGCGAGGGCACCAAGGCAAGCACTTTCCGGGCATACGCCGTATAATCGGCAACTCCCGCCTGCGAAACCAGGGAGGGGTTGGTTGTGAAACCACCCGTCCATGGCAATGCAAGAGCTTTGCGAATGCTGGAGAAGTCGGCGCAATCCACAAAGATGGCGATATCCGGCAATGTCATGGCGTATCCCCATGCGGCAAAACGTGCAGGTGTTGTTGGTCAGCCTTTGTCCACATATACATCCAAACAGGCGCCCAGCGCAACGCCGGCAGCTTGCGGCTTCCCGCCACTATCTCCGGCAGCCAGCCAACGCAACGTGAGCACAGGTCTCCTTGCCAAATAAGTTCAGATATGAGTGCCGCGCCTGATGCCCAGGCGATGCAGCCGGGCGTGCAAGGTGCTGCGATGTATGCCCAGAAGGCGTGCAGCACAGGAAATATTGCCATTGCATGCATCCAGAGCGGTTAACACCGTCTCCCGCGCGTTTTCCTCGGCGGAGGGCGGTAGCTGTTCTTCCCCCTTACCCGCATCGCGCACAACACCCCGTTCCCGCGCAAGCACGGATGCATGGGACGAAAACGGCGGCAGATGTTCTGCGCCTATGGACTGTGACCCGGCCTGCGCCACGGCATATTCCAAGGCATTTCTCAGCTCGCGCACGTTGCCCGGCCAGGAATGGGCATACAAAAGATCCAGGGCCGGGACGGTCAATTTGGGCGCCTCTATCTTTTTACGCTTGGCGATGCGCTCCAGCAGATGGCCAGCCAGCAGAGGCAGATCTTCCATATGCTCGCGCAACGGCGGTAGCCGTATAGGAATCACATTGATGCGGAAAAACAGATCTTCGCGGAATAGACCTTGCCGCACCAAGTGCTCCAAGGGGCGGTTAGTGGCGGCAACCAATCGCACATCGGCGACGCGCGAAATATTTTCACCCACAGCCTCGTAGCGTCCTGTTTCCAGAACACGCAAAAGCTTCACCTGGGTCATCAGCGGCGTGTCGCCTATTTCGTCCAAAAATAAGGTGCCCTTGTCCGCCGCGCCGAAGCGCCCTTCGCGATCGCGGTTAGCCCCGGTGAAAGCCCCGCGCACATGGCCGAAAAGCTCGCTTTCCAACACTGCCTCGTTGAGCGCCGCGCAATGCACGCTCACATAGGGCTGATCCCGACGCGCAGAGAGCTTATGCACGGCATGTGCGGCCAATTCCTTGCCCGTGCCCGATTCGCCCAGCAGCAGCACCGGGGCATCGCTGGCGGCGGACTGTTCCAGGATGCGATAGATATGCCGCATCACGGGCGCGGTTCCGATCAGCCCCTCAAGCCCGATTTCCGTTTCCAACAGACGCGAAAGCTCCACAATACGCTGCTCGCGTTCCAGCAAACCGGATATATCCGTGAGTGTTTCCACCACGCACATGCCCTCGCCTTCCATGCGCAGGGTGCGCGCGTTTTTGATCACCGGCAGCCAGGCCCCGTCCTTGTGTCTGATAGTGCATTGCTTGCGGTCTTCAGTTTTAGCGCTGAACATCACGCACCAAGCCTCCCCCCCGTCGTCCCGCGCTTTTTTGCACATATCACATCCCAGGCGCACACAGGATGTCCCTACGCACTCCGCGCGACTGTAGCCGGTAAGGCGCTCAAAAGCCGGATTGCACAACAAAATAACGCCATCTGCGCCTACAACGAAAAGCCCTTCGCTCATCGTGGAGATGAGTTGTTCAAAAAATGCCGGGGTGATCAACATGCGAAGCTCCCTGCACAAACGTATACGCTACATATGTAGTGCATCTTTAACACAGGTGTCGCTACATGTGTAGTAAAATTATGCCAGCGCAAGGGCACAGCCAACGGATAGAGTTACTATGCCAGCTACTTATATCATGGCACCCTATGTGCATATATTGCCGGAAAATAGGCGCTCTTTCAGCACAATGCACCACAGGAGCTTGCGATGCGTATTTCTCTTCTCTGCGGTTTAGCGACCGTACCCCTGCTGGCCGGACTGGCCTTTGCCGCCAATCTGGCCGAGGTTAAAATCACTTTTGAAGGCAATGAGCGTAAGGGACAGTATCTGTATCAGAAACATTGCCGTGAAGGCTGCCATGACGGCAGCGGGGCCAAGGAAATGAGCCCCATGCACAAAAGCTATGATGAGTGGAAAGCCATGGCCAACAATCTGGCCAAGCTCCCTTGCGCCGCCAAGTTTCAGGACAAGGTTTCACCGGCGGATCTCAATGACATTTTCAGCTATCTGCATGGGGGAGCCAAGGACTCGCCCAACCCCACGAAGTGAAGCTGAGACGCGGAACCAGGTTGGTTCCTTTATCCGCCACACTCCGCCGCAAGGAAAGAGCATGACTACTGACAACACAATGAACCGCCGCACCTTTATGAAAGCCGGCGCCGCCACTATTGGCGCAGCCTGCGCGGGAACGATTGCCCCGTTTACGCCCGCAGCAGTTCAAGCCGCGAACGCAAAAGGCGGGACGGGATATGACGCTTCGGCCTTTACCGTATGCGATATGTGTTTCAATCGTTGCGGAGCCATCGCGCGCCTGCGTGGCGGGCGGGTGGTGAAGCTGGACCCAAACCCGCATTTTGTCAAATCGCGGGGCATGCTCTGCGGTCGGGGCGCTGCGGGCATCGGTCAGCTTTACGACAAAGACAGGCTGCGTGAACCGCTTTTGCGCGTCGGCAAACGCGGCGAAGGCCGCTGGAAGTCCGTAAGCTGGGAATATGCCCTGAATCTGGCGGCGGAACGCTATCTTGACATAGCCAAAAAATACACCCGTTGCGGCGTGGTGTTCTATTTTGGCTCGGATATGCAGACTCCTTTCGCCCGCCGCTTTGCGGAGGCCTTCGGCTCGCACAATGTGGCCACCCAGGAATC
>JAIRVN010000215.1 GCA_031253875.1 Deltaproteobacteria bacterium
TGTATCGCGCCGCTGTCAAAAAGCAGATACGCTTTTTCCTTGCTTTGTGCATCAACCGTGTTTGCCATTATGTTTCCATCAGGATTTTTTCCGTTATAAATGAACGAAATTAACTCATCAAGACGTTAAGGCAGCGTTTGAGTTTATAAAGGGAGCGGCGGCAAGCAGGCGCGGCGCTTTGATATACGCACGTTTAACCGCCCGATCTCCACCTTTGGCATCCGGGACTCAAACTTGACGTGGACAGCCCGGAGGATTTGCGGCGTCTTTCGCTCATGCCGCTGCATGTCGGTATCACGCCGGAGGACATCGTGAAGTTGTGCCATGTGGTGGCCTAGCGGATAACAGCCTCAACCACCCTGTAAATAACAGCGAGTTGTCGATCATCGGCAGTGTCAATCAGTTTGTGGAGTTCTTCCACAAGCCGATTCCTGTCTCGTTCATGGTCGAGGATCAAGAGAGACGGCAACGGCGTTTCCAGTACGGTCGCCAATTTTGCCAGATTCGCAACGGAAATGTTGGCGTTGCCCCGTTCCACTTCGCCGATGAATTTGCCGTTCAGTCCCGCCAGTTCCGCCAATTTGTCCTGTGACAATCCTCTGAGCATCCGTAACGCTCTGATCCGCCTGCCAAGCGGTTTGGGGTCGAACATCCTTTGCCTCCCGATAATGAATTTTACCGGGAGCCGCATACAAAAAAACCATAAATATATGTTTACATTCCACGAAAACACGCATATATTGCCTAATACGCTTGTTAAAAACGGCATCGAGCCGCTGGCAAGCCATTTTTATCCAACACTCTTCCATTGAGCTGAGCAAACTGAAGGAGGTTCACTATGCTTCTGAAACGCATTCTGATGTTATCGGCGTTGGTTTTGGTCTTCGCGCTTCCCGCCCGTGCGGAAGTGATCGGCGTGTATGGCGGCCTGAAATTCATTGACGCCATCCAAGGAACGGGAGCGATATCGAAAAGCAATCTCGGCGGGCAAGCCCTCGGGTTCAACGGCCTTGGCGTCGACAGCTATTCACAGAACACCGTGGGCGGCGGGGTATTTCTCGGGTATGACTTCTCGCCGAAATTTCAGACGCCCGTGCGGGTTGAGCTTGAATATGCCATCCGCACGAACATGGGTACGGAATGGAGCGTGACCCATCCATTGTTCCCAGCCTCTCACAACATCAAGGCCGAATGGAATTTGCAGACTCTTTTCGCCAATGTGTACCTCGATTTCCATAACAGCACGGCCTTCACTCCCTACATCGGCGGCGGCCTCGGCATGGGTTTCATCCACAACTCGTACAAGGCGGAATTTCCCCTGTTAGCACAGTTAGGCATGGATCCCGAGTATATAAGCAAAAGCAAGCTGAATACCGTATTCGCGTGGAACTTTGGTGCGGGTTGCTCTTATGCCTTTACGGAGAATTTCTCGCTTGACCTTGCGTACCGTTTTGTCGGCCTGGGATATAACGAAATGTCGGCAACTGCGTGGGGCGAAAAGGTAAAAATCGGCACCTCACCCTACGCTCACGAGTTCAGCCTTGGGGCGCGTTTTACGTTTTAGGAGATCCTGAAGCCCACGCGCCAGTCAAAGCTCCGGCAATACGGGAAACACCCGGTTGCCGGAGTTTTTGTCTTTTAGCGAGAGCCAGCCAAGAAAAATCGTACGCTGCCGTAAAATGCGAGCGCCGCAAGATAAAAAACTGCGGCAGCCAGCAAGCCCGCCAGGCGCATTTGCCGGATCAGGTTCCGGATGCGCTGCGCATCCCAGGCTATGCCTTGCGGTCCGATGAGCGGTTTGTGTTGCACTTCGCCGAAATACACCGTCGGCCCCCCCATGCCCGCGTGTTGCGTCCAGGCGGCGACCGCCATGGGCCAGCCGGAATTCGGGCTTGTCATCTGCGTGGCTTCGCGCGCGACCACGGCCCAACCGGGCCAATGGGACGTGTTTCCCTCCAGTCGTGCCGCAAGATAGAGAAATAACGCCCCCAGCCGCGCGGGCACAAACGCCAGCGCATCGTCCAGCCGGGCGCCCGCCCAGCCCAAATTCTTCCAGCGCGGCGTCTTGTACCCCCACATGCTGTCTATCGTGCTCACCGCCTTATAGACCCACAAGCCCACAGGCCCGGTCAACATGAGCCAGAACAGCGGACCCGTCACCGCATCACTCATGTTCTCCGACAGGCTTTCTGCCAGGCTCTTGTACAGCACGGGCCTGTCCTGCACCGTGGTGTCGCGGCTGACCATCCGCCCCACCGCCGCCTGCGCCTCGGGCAGGGCGCCGTGTTCCATCGCGTTCAGCGCCGAAGCGCCGGTGTGCAGCAGACACCCGAAGGCCAGGCCGGAATAGGCGAAGTACAGCGCAAACGCCGCCCACAGGCCTGGCAGCACGCCCGTCAGCAACCAGACTACAGCGCCTGTCAGGCCTGCCGTCGTCAATGCGCATAACGCGCCTACAGCGCGCGTGTCGCCCAGTTTGCGCGCCTCCGGCTCCAAGAGTTCCAAAAAACGCCCTATGCGGCGTACTGGATGTACGACGGGCATATCCGACGGATCACCGAAATACATGTCCAGGGCAAACGCCAGGGGAATCAGCCAGAGAAACAATGTGGGGTCCATGAACAGCATTGCAGTGCCCCTTACCCGCCGCAGGCCGGCAATGTTCCCAGGCAGGCCAGGGCGGCATAGAGCACAATGCCTGCGGCGGTGGACATATTGAGGCTGCGCGCGCTGTCTCTGATGGGGATATGCACGTGCAGGCCGCATTGTTCCAGCGCGTGCGCGGGCAGGCCGCGCGTTTCCGGCCCGAGAAGCAGGCTGTCGTCCGGGGCGAAGACGGCATGCTGCAAGGCGACGATGCGCCGCGTCCGTCTGGCCGTGGTGGCGACGAGACGCTGACGCCCGCCTGCCGCGTCCAGATACGCGCTCAGGCCGGGCCATACATGCACGTCCACTTCCGGCCAGTAATCAAGTCCCGCACGTTTGAGGCACTTGTCGTCCAAAGAAAAACCCAGGGGTGCGATAAGGTGCAGGGGCACGCCCATGGCCGCGCACAAGCGCGCCACATTCCCCGTATTGGGCGGGATTTCGGGTTCATATAGCACGAGGTGGACAGGCATGGTCATGTCCCGGCCCGATAGACATCGGGGATCATTCCGACATCTTTGTAAAAATCGTCCAACGGATCAATGGGCGCGATGCCGCCTTGCGGAGC
>JAIRVN010000218.1 GCA_031253875.1 Deltaproteobacteria bacterium
TGGCGGATGATGTTTTCAAGCATGACGATCGCGTCGTCCACCACAAAACCCACAGCCAGGGTCAGGGCCATGAGCGAAAGATTGTCCAGGCTGTAGCCGCAAAGATACATGACCGCAAAGGTCGCAATAACGGACATCGGCAAGGCCAGGCTGGGGATGATCGTGGCCGGCAGGTTGCGCAGGAACAAAAAAATCACCAGCACCACAAGGCCTATGGTGAGCACGAGCGTAAATTGCACATCCGCCACGGATTCGCGGATGGTTTCCGAACGGTCGTAAAAAATCTCCAGGTTCACGGAGGCGGGCAGGCGCGAACGAAATTCGGGCAGGGTTTTTTTAATATTGTTGACGACTTCCACAGTGTTCGTGCCGGGCTGGCGCTGAATGGCCAGGAAAATGCTCGGCTCCCGGTTGGTCCATGAAAGCTGTTTGTCCTGGGTTTCGCTGTCTATGACCTGCCCGAGTTCCTTGAGTCGCACCGGCGCGCCGTTGCGCCAGGCGACGATGACCTCACGGAAGGCCGCCGCATTTTCAAGCTGGCCGGAGGCCTTGACGTTGCTGGCTCTGTCCGGCCCATCCAGCTTGCCGGTAGGCAGCTTGGAGTTGGATTCCATAATAGCGTTCGCCACCTCATCAATGCCGAGCTGGCGGGTGGCCAGAGCGTCCGGGTCAAGCTGGGCGCGCACCGCGTATTTTTTCTGTCCGTAGATCATAACCTGCGCCACACCGGACACCATGGAGATCCGCTGGGCGATCATCGTGTCCGCGTATTCGTTTACCTGATACAGCGGCAGGGTGGGCGAAGACACGAGCAAATAGAGCACGGGAAAGTCCGCCGGGTTCACCTTGCGGTAGTTCGGCGGCACGGTCATGGCCGTGGGCAGGCGGCGCTGGGCGTTGCCGATGGCGGCTTGCACGTCCTGCGCGGCGGCGTCGATATTTCTATCCAACGCGAACTGGATGATAATGCGCGTGCGGCCCGAGGAACTGACCGAGGTCATGGAATCCACGCCTTCGATGGTCGAGAACTGCCGCTCCAGGATCATGGCCACGGAAGAAGCCATGGTTTCGGGATCCGCGCCGTCGAGGTCCGCTATGACCTGAATGGTGGGACAATCCACGTTCGGCAACTGGTTCACGGGCAGTTTCGTATAGCCCACTATCCCGAAAAACAGCATGCCCAGCATCAGCAGGGTGGTGGCCACGGGGCGGCGGATAAAAAATGCGGCTATATTCATAGAGTTTTTACTGTTGCCGGATCTCCACAGGCACGCCCGGCGCAAGGCGCACCTGGCCTTCAAGCACGACGCGCTCGCCCTTGGCGAGTCCTTCGCGGACAATCACCTGGCCGTCATCTTCCAGATCCATGACAATGTTGCGCACGTGCGCCTTGTTGTCAGTTCCGACAACATACACAAAATTCTCATTCCGCCCGCTTTGCACAGCTTTGGCGGGAATGACCACCACCTCTCTGTCCGTGCCGAGCCTGAGCATCACCTGGACAAACTGCCCGGGCCAGAGCGTCCGGTTTTCATTGGCGAATGTGCCGCGCAGACGGATAGTGCCGGTGCGGATATCCACTGCATTGTCCACAAAAGTCAACTCGCCGGATGAGCTTTCGCCGCCGGCAGGCGTTGCCTGGACAGCCAGATTGTTCTCGCGCTGCCGGGCCAGAATCTCGGAAAGCCGGACTTCGGGCACGGCAAAATTCACGTACACGGGCTGCAGGCAGTCGAGAACCAACAGCGACGCGTCGTCGTTGGCCTTGATCATGTTGCCCTTGTCCGCCCTGATGGCGCCGGCCCGTCCGCTTATCGGCGCGGTGATGGAACAATAGCTGAGCTGCAGGCGCGCGCTTTCCACGGTGGCCTCATCCGCGCGCACCGTGGCGCGCAGGGCCGCGGCATCGGTCACAGCCCTGTCGTAGGCCTCGCGGCTGACGTAGCCTTCGCTGACCAGTTTGCCGTAGCGCTTCATGTCTTCAGCCGCCTTGTTCAACTGGGCGATATCGCGTTCCAGACGGCTTCTGGCCTCATTCAGGCCGGCCTCGAAAGGCCGGGGGTCAATGGTAAACAGCGGCTGTCCCTCTTGCACCTCCTGGCCTTCGATAAAATGCACGCCGACCAGCTCGCCCGTCACGCGCGCCTTGACGCCGACCGTGGCCGAAGAAGCCACGTTGCCCACGACCCGGATCACGCGCGGCATATCGCGCAGCGTCACCTCCATCACAAGAACGGGGGCCACGACGCTCTTCCTGCCGCTGCCGCTTTCGCCGCCGGAGCATGCAGCGAGAGCGAGGCAGAGAAGGAACATCGGGCAACAAGCCATCACGCGCGTCATCATACAAAATGCACCAGGTATACAGAGTCGGCGGAGCGGCCACTCTGTCCGCAACGCCGACAGAGCATGCCAGATTGTCGAAAAAAGTCGAGGCCTCTCAGATGCTGAAACGAAAAATATCTGCCTTTTTCGCAGATATTTCCGGGCACTATGTCATGTTGACAAGAAAGCGAAAGCTCTCCACAATACTTTGTCCTATGAAACTGTTGCAAGGAGACGCGCAATGGCAAAAAACTCCCCCCTGCGCTGGGATGTTGACGACAGCAGAGAACTCTACAATATCCGCAACTGGGGCGCGGGATATTTTGACGTATCCCCCCAGGGCGAGGTCATTATCTATCCCTTCGGACAGGGCAAGGGGCCTTCGCTCAGCATACCCGAAGTCATCCGCGGCATGCGTGAACGAGGCTACGACATGCCCGTGCTGCTGCGCGTGGAAAACATCCTCGACTCGCAGCTCAACCTACTGCACGACAGCTTCCGCAAAGCCATCAAGGGCCTCGGCTACAAGGGAAAATACCGCGGCGTCTTTCCCATTAAAGTCAACCAGCAGCAGCAGGTGGTGGAAAACATCGCCGAATTCGGCGAACGCTATCATCATGGCCTGGAAGTAGGTTCCAAGGCCGAACTCATCGCGGCCATCTCCCAGCTGCGCAGCGCCGAAGCCTGCCTGATCTGCAACGGTTACAAGGACGAGGAGTTCATCGATCTTGGACTGCACGCCCTGCGCATGGGGTTCAACTGCTTTTTCGTCATGGAAATGCCGGGCGAACTGGACGTCATTCTGGAGCGCGCGAGAACCCTCGGCGTACGTCCCCTGCTCGGCGTGCGCGCCAAGCTGTCCATGAAGGCGGGTGGACACTGGACCGATTCCGGCGGCGACCGATCCACCTTCGGCCTGACCGCGGCGCAAATCGTGGACGTGGTGGACGCGCTGCGCGAACACGCAATGCTCGACTGCCTGCGCCTGCTGCACTACCACCTGGGCTCCCAGGTTTCGAACATCCGCGCCATCCGCACGGCGGTCATGGAAGCCACACGCATCTATGTGGGCCTTGTGCAGGAAGGCGCCGACATGGGCTATCTTGACCTTGGCGGCGGTCTGGCCGTGGACTACGACGGCTCGCACACCAACTTCGCCTCCAGCCGCAACTACAGCATTGACGAATACTGCACCGACGTGGTGGAAACCATCGTCAACATCCTTGACGAGGCCGAAATAGCGCATCCGCATATCATCACCGAATCCGGCCGCGCCACGGTAGCGTATTATTCCGTGCTGCTGTTCAATATCCTCGACGTCAGCCGCATCGAACTTACCGCCCTGCCGGAAAAACTGCCCGAGGAAGCGCCGGAACCCCTGCATAACCTGCAAGAAGCCCTACGTGGCCTTTCCCTGCGCAACCTTCAGGAAGGCTATAACGACGCGGTGTATTATCGCGACGAAATACGCCAGCTTTTCCTGACCGGACAGGTCAGCCTGCGTGAACGCACCTTGGCCGAACGCTATTTCTGGGCCATCGTCAGACGCATCGCCCAGGAAAAGACCAAGCTCAAGCACATCCCCAAGGATCTGCTGGAAATCGACCACAGTCTGGCCGATATCTATTACGGCAACTTCAGCGTATTCCAATCGCTCCCCGACTCCTGGGCCATTGATCAGCTCTTCCCGATCATGCCCGTGCACCGGCTGGAGGAAGAACCCACCTGCCAGGCCATCCTCTCGGACATCACCTGCGACAGCGACGGCCGCATCGACAAGTTTATCGACCCCCAGGGCGTCAAACACACCCTGGCCCTGCATCCCCTGAAAGACGGCGAGGAATACTACCTCGGCGTCTTCCTCGTCGGCGCGTACCAGGAAACTCTCGGCGATTTCCATAACCTGCTCGGCGATACCAACGTGGTCTCCATCAGCGTGGAGGAAGACGGCAGCTACCATTTCGTGCGTGAACTGCGCGGCGACTCCGTGGCCGATATCCTGACCTATGTGGAATACGACCCGCGCCGCATCCTGGAAGATTTGCGCGAACGCGCGGAAAAAGCCGTGCGCAGTGGAAAGATCAGTCCCAGCGAGCGTTACCGGATCATGTCCGCGTTTGAGGACGGACTGCGGGGCTATACCTATTTTGAGCGCTAACCCGGGCTAAACCGCGGTCTTGCCACATGCTCTCAATACTGTTGCTGCGAAATATTCGTCGTATTGTCAGCATGTTGCACAGGCGCCATCCTTGTCATCCTTGTCACCCTTAAAAATGATTAGAGGGCAGTTTTTGCAGATATCGCCGCCCGGAAAGGGATCCCCCGGACGGGTGACGGAACTGGAGCCGGAGGCCGCAATACGCTGCACAAGACGTGCGACGACCGCCTCAATATGCTCGCCGGGAATGAAAACATTCACCTCGCCGCGTTCGGTTTTGCCCGCATTATAGCTGCCGGAGCACGAAGGGGCGCAGTTGAAGCTTTTTTGCTGCCAAGTAAAGACGCAGCCGCCGCACGCCGATGAACTCATGGTGATCTGCGGCCGCAGAGGATGCGTATCGGTAGCGGCCATGTAATCAACGGCCAGATGGTAAGACTGCATGTTGTCGCAATAAAAATGCACCACATGCGGGGGCAGCGCGGCTTTGCCCAAAGGGCCGATGCCCACGGCCTTCAGCTCGCCCAAGGGCAGATGCGGCTTGGAGCTCTGAAAACGTTCGGCCTGGGCGAGATCCTTGCAGTATTTGAGTTGCGCTTTGAACTCTTTGGCATCATTCTCCTTAAACCCGAAACTTACCTGCGCGTTGGAACAGCCGAGCTGCTCCTTTGAGGCCAGCACCGTCTTGTTTTGCATGCGGGACGCTATCTCCCACTGGCAAAACGTGGTTGCCTTGACGTGGACAACGCAGGTGTGCTTTTTCTTGAATTCTTCCACATCCTGGTCTGTAAACAGCCAGGTGACCGCCACGGGATGATGGTAGAGCCTGAG
>JAIRVN010000221.1 GCA_031253875.1 Deltaproteobacteria bacterium
CTCGACGCCTATTGCGGCAAAACCACGAGCAAAAATTACATTTCCTTCAAATTCCAGGGCGGCGCGGCAGGCGAAACACGGCGCGTACGCCGCTGCAAGTCCATCGCCCTCATTCTGGAGGCGCTCGGCTTCACCGTGCAGCTTCGCGGCGACAGCCTGCAGTCGCGCTTTCAGAAATACGACACCGCCACCATCGAAGACCGCCTGGATCAGCTCGGACGTCTGCTCCAGGTGACGCGCCAGCTTGACATGCTTATGGTCGGCGATGCGGCGATTGTGCAGTTCAAGGAAGATTTTATGGCCGGGATTTACAGATAGCCTTGCGCAAGCACACAGGCGAACGGCTGATCAACCGCATCCTCGCCGCCTATGGTGTGCGCCGTCCCGTGCCGTCCGCGCCGAACATCGTGTCGTAGCGCAGGTTGTCGCCGGGCCGTTCAAAATAACACTCCTGGGAGCGTTGCGCCTGGCCGAGCGCAAGCAATTCGCCGACCTTGACGAAACGAAAACCGCGTTCTTGCAGCAGTGGGACGACGCCGGCCAGCAACGCCGCCGATCCTTTGGGCACCTCGTTGGCATGGAAAAGCAGAATAGAGCCGGGGCGCACCCTGTCGGCCACTCGCTGCGCCATGCCGGGCCGGCTGTTGTCCCCGGCGCTTTCCGCGCTCACGTCCCATTGAATGACGCGCAGCCCCAGGGAATGCAGCAGGCGCAAGGCTGACGGCGAACAGCGTCCGTATGGCAGCCGAAAAAGTCGTAGCGCGGGCGCAACGAGCGCCTGCGCGTCAAGTCCCCTGCTGCGGGCGCGGGCGAGCAGTTCTTCGCGCATGTCTTCATAATAGGCTTGCGTCCAGAGTATTTGCTCGCGCATGCTCCGCACGTCCATGATGCCGAAATTGCCGTGCGTCCAGGCGTGGTTGCCCAGCTCGAAAAGCGGATCCGCCATGAGTTGCAGGCCGCGTTCACGGTGGGAACGCAGCCATTTGCCGCCGGCGAAGAACGTGGCGGGAATGGCGTGGGCGCGCAGATAGGCGACGATTGTATCGTCATAGCCGCTGGAACGGGCGGCAAGCTCGCACAGGTCAAAGGTCAGCGCTACGGGTTTGTCTCCCCTGGGAGGCGTGACGCGCCGGATATTGCCGCTTTCTGCGTACGGAAGAGGGGGAAGCTGCACGCGCGGTTCCATGCGTGCCGGAGGCGCGTCGTTGCTGCGCGTGCGCGCGTGATCCTCCGGGTGTCCCGCAAGTTCGGCGGGCGTCCACAGAATCTCCGGCAGTCCGCCCCCGGCCTCCGCCGGTGCGGCGGAAGCGAGCAGCAGGCACACGAGGCAGAAGCCGCTCAGAAAGCGCATACGGCTTGCATACGGAAGCTTCATCGGCCGTGTGTCGTTGTCCTTCACGGCTGCGCTTGTGGGGCTGGAAGCGCCTTGCGGGCGTCCAGTCTTCGCATGCAGTATTTTTCGCCCTCAACCGCAAGGAAGACGACGACGCCGAGCAGAAGGGGCGCCAGCCAATCCGTCGGCCTCAGCGGTACGGTGCCGAACACGCTGTTCATGAATGGCAGATACACGACAGCGAGCTGGAGCAGGACCATCAGGCCGCAGACCGCGAAAACCGCCCTGTTTCCCAGAAAATCGAGAGCGTGCGCCGGCTGGCGGATGCTTCGGCTGTTGAAGAGGTGGAAGGCCTGGCACAGGACGATGGTTTGCAGGGTTACGGTGCGGACTTTGGCTTCCGGAGCCCCTGCCTTGAGCAGCAGGATGCTCAGGGCCAGGGTCAGGCCGCCGATGATCACGGAAACGAACAGAATGCGCCAGAGGAAATAGCGGCTCAGAAGGGGTTCGGAGGCATCGCGCGGGGGCCGGGCCATCACGCAGGGTTCCGCCGGCTCAAAAGCCAGGGCCAGGGAGATGGTGACGGAGGTGACCATGTTCACCCACAGAATCTGTACCGGCGTCAGAGGGATCATCGTGCCGAACAGGATGCCCGCGATGATCAGAAAACTTTCCGCCCCGTTGGTCGGCAGGATGAAGAGGATGGTTTTTTTCAGGTTGTCGTTCACCCTGCGGCCTTCTTCCACCGCCGCCGCGATGGTGCTGAAGTTGTCGTCCGCCAGCACGATTTCCGCCGCATCTTTGGTCACTTCCGTTCCCTTGATGCCCATGGCCACGCCCACGTCGGCCATGCGCAGAGCCGGCGCGTCGTTCACGCCATCGCCGGTCATGGCGCAAATGGCGCCGTGCGCCTGCAGGGCTTTCACCAGCTTCAGCTTGTGTTCCGGGCTGGTGCGGGCGAAAATGTCGTATTTGCAGGCGGCTGCGTAAAATTGCTCATCGGTCATGTCGTCAAGCTCATTGCCGGTCAGGGCCTGTTCCCCGTCGCCGATGCCCAGTTCCTTGCCGATGGCGCGGGCCGTGTCCGCGTGGTCGCCGGTGATCATTTTGACCCGGATGCCGGCCGCGCGGCACACGGCAACGGCGTCCACCACCTCCTCACGGGGCGGGTCGACAATGCCGGCGAGCCCCAGGAAGATAACGCCCTCTTGCATATCTTCATGCGCGACGGCTGTCGTGCCGGAGAGAACGCGCTTCATCGCGGCGCCGAGTACGCGTTTGCCTTCGGCCGCAAGCCCGGCGACAGCCTGTTCCCAGCGCTCCCGTTCCAGAGGCGCCGGGCCGTCAGAGGTCATTTCCCGGTCAGCCATGTCCAGCAATCTGTCGGGCGCGCCCTTGATATACAGGATGTTGCCGGTATCTCCACCGGCCAGGGTGGCCATGTACTTGTATTCCGAGTCAAAGGGCAGCGTGGCGATGCGGGACGGCAGCGCAGCGCCGGAACCCGCCTTTGCGTAGACCGTCAGCAGCGCGCCTTCGGTCGGGTCGCCCTGTACGGTCCAGGTATTCTTTGTTTCCCGCGATAACGACGCGTCATTGCAGTGCCGGAAGCAGGTCAGGAGCAGACGCAGCAAGGATCCTTCGCCGGAGGGGGCCGGGCCGTCCCCGTGGCGGATTTCTCCCGTCGGCGCGTAGCCGGAACCGGTGACGGCAAAGTCGGCGTCATGCACGACAAGCTTTTTGACGGTCATTTCGTTTTTGGTCAGGGTGCCGGTTTTGTCCGAGCAAATCACGGAGACGGAGCCCAGCGTTTCGACCGAGGGAAGATTGCGTACGATGGCGTTGCGCTTTGCCATATTCTGCACGCCGATGGCGAGTATGATGGAGAGGATGGCGGGCAGCCCTTCGGGAATGGCCGCGATGGCGAGGCCGATGGTTGAGAGCAGCAGTTCCGACGGCCCGTAGCTGCGGAAGAAATGCCCGAACAGGTACACCAGGGCGGCGACGCCGATGATCACTATGGAAACGGTCTTGCCGAAAGCCGTCATCTGCCGGATGAGCGGCGTGGTCG
>JAIRVN010000246.1 GCA_031253875.1 Deltaproteobacteria bacterium
AGGCGGCCCTTGTAGGCTTCCCGCACCGCTCCGAGCAGACGACGATCGTTGACGGCCCTGCCGTTCACATAGAAGAGCATTCTGTCGGGGCGCGGCTGGCTGCTTTTGGGATCAGCGGCCAAACCATGCGCGCGGATGCCCTGGAAAGAAGCGTCAAAGGAAAAGAGCGCCTCCATGACGGACGGGGGCCACAGGGCTGCCAGGCGATCCTTGAGACTTTGACCGGCGGGCAGGCGCATCAGTTCCCGTCCGCCCGCTTCCAGGACAAAAGCCACATCGGGCCGGGCCAGGGTCAGGCGGTTCAGCCACTCCTGCGCGCGTTTCAGTTCGGTGGCCGGAGCTTTCAGAAATTTCAGCCGCGCCGGGATATTGCCAAAAAGATCCCGCACCTCCACCCTGGCGCCTGCACGCAAGGGGTCCGGCCGGCATTGCAGAAGGCGCCCGTATTCCACATCAATGCGCATGGCGCCGGGTTCGCCTGCGGCCGTCAGCGCATCTTTGCGGACAGAAGCCAGGGAAAAACGGGACACGGAAGCAATACTGGGCAAAGCCTCGCCTCGGAAGCCGTAGCTTGAAATATGCAAAAGCCCGGCCAGATCCGCAAGCTTGCTGGTGGCATGGCGGGTGACGGCAAGTTTCAGCTCATCCGGCGCAATGCCGCAACCGTCGTCCTGCACGAGAATGGAGCTTTGGCCGCCTTGCTCCAGGGCGACATGGATGGCGCGCGCTCCCGCATCCAGGCTGTTTTCCACCAGCTCCTTGACCACGCTGGCCGGGCGTTCCACCACTTCGCCGGCCGCAATCTGGTTGCGCAATGCCAGCGGGAGGGGACGTATCGGCGTGAGGGGCGTATATGACTGCATGTTCTTCTTCTACCCTTTTGGGCAGCAGGGAACAAGATGCAGGAACTGCCCGTTTTTATTGCCAGGGTGTTGCTATTGGCGCATATTCCGTGTAGTATGGGTACAAATTATTATTATTGACTGATTCAGACAGCTTGAGACAATCCCGGCACGAAATCCGGCGCTCGGGGAAAGCGTCCCCCTTGTGCTCCTGCTATCCGGCATTATTTCGTATTCTGCCGCGTGAAGGAGAATATATGCGCTTTACCATCGAACGTACTCAAAATTCGCCTGTTCCCGCCTCTTCCGCTCCTATGGCGCAAGGCTATGACCCCGAGCTGATGATTGTGGAATGCGCCCGCTGCGGCAGGCCCGTGCTGTGGGAATCCGGTCGCTCCACAGCAGTGCTTGCGGGTGTGGGCATTGATCCGTTGGAGCTTGACGCGCACTGCCTGCTGATGACCGACGGCTGCCCGGACTGCCGTCCGCGGCAGAAGGAAGGGTTCAGTGTGCAGGTCTTCCGCCTGACGCACGAACGGAGCGGAGTTTTCGGCGTCAAGTCTGCCGGCAACGCGTGACGGAAGCGGCGCGGTTTTCCTTTACTCCCAAGAGGCGTACATGCAGATACGTGAAACCGGCTTGCCGGGTCTGCGCATCCTGAATCCAAAAGTACACAAGGATCATCGAGGATTTTTTCTGGAAAGCTTTCGGGAGGAGTTTTTTCAAAACTTGGCCGAACCTGTCCATTTCGTGCAGGATAACCATGCCCGCTCGGAAGAGGCAGGCGTGCTTCGCGGCCTGCATTATCAGGCGCCGCCCGCCGCGCAGACAAAACTGATCTGGGTCGGCCGGGGCGCGGCCTTTGACGTGGTCGTGGATTTGCGCCGCTCCTCTCCCACCTATGGAAAAAGTTACGGCCTGGTGCTGACGTCCGACAATTTTCTGCGCGTGCTCATTCCCAAAGGTTTTGCCCACGGCTACATGACCCTGGAACCGGGAACGGAGTTCCACTACAAGGTGGATCACTATTATTCGCCGGAAAACGAGGGTGGACTGCGCTGGAATGACCCGGCCCTGCAGATAGATTGGCCGGATCGTACGCCGATTATGACCGAACGCGACAACAATTGGCCCCTGCTGGCGGATTTACCCGCGATTTTCGGGTAACAGCGGCGTTTTGCCGTGATTCTGCGTCAATCCTGCATCTTCTCCGCCTGCAAGCTGTCATGCGCGGCGGCCATGATCAGCTTGATGCGATTAATTTGGTTGGATTCACTCGCGCCGGGGTCGTAGTCGATAAGCCCGATGTTGGCCTGGGGCCAACGCCGGGAAAGTTCTTTGACCACGCCTTTGCCGGTTATGTGGTTGGGCAGGCAGCCGAAAGGCTGCAGGCACAGGATGTTCGGCACGCCATCCGTGATGAAGTGGATCATGTCCGCAGTGAGCAGCCAGCCTTCTCCGGCCTGGTTGCCCATGGATACGACCGGGCTTGTCATGCGCATCAATTCTTTGAGCGTAGGCATAGTTCCGAAACGCGGAAAGGCTTTCAGAGCCCTGCGGGCGCTCCCGCGCATGCCTTCCACAATCCGGATGCGGATAGAGTCCCAAAAGGCTGCGCGCAGGCTTCCACCCAGTTGTTTTGCCCGGTAGACGCTGTCATAGAGATTGTAGAGGATGAAATCGATCAAATCCGGCAGCACGGCCTCTCCGCCTTCGGCTTCGATAATGTCCGCAGCGTGATTATTGGCGTCGGGATGAAATTTGAGCAGGATTTCACCCACGATGCCCACGCGGGGTTTGCGCTCATCGCGGACGGGAACGCCCGCGAAGTCTTCCGCCATGTGCAGCATAGCAGCATCATGGTTGGCGTTTTTGGTGGAGCAGATCAGACCGTTGCGCAGGATGCGCGTCCATTTTTCAACAAGGCGCACGCTGTCTCCCGGTTTTTTTTCGTAGGGGCGGGTGCGCAGGCTCAGGCGCTGCAGCATATCGCCGTAAATGATGGCGCGCATGCCCCGGCGCAGCATGCTTCCATCAACTTGGAAGCCGGGGTGGGGTTCCATGTCCGAAACATTGAAAGACAGCACGGGAATATGATGCAGGCCGCGTTCATACAGAGCCTTGCGTAGCAGGGGAATGTAGTTGGTGGCGCGGCAGGAGCCGCCGGTCTGCGCAAAGAGCAGCGCGCTGCGATCCGGGTCGCATTCCTTGCTGTGTATGGCGTGCATAAGCTGGCCGATGGTGACCAGTGCGGGATAGCAGGCGTCGTTATGCACATGGGTGAGGCCGCTTTCCACGGCTTCCGGAGTGACTTTTTCAAGTATCCGCGCGCGATAACCCTGGCGGTGGAATACTTCCTCCAACAGGGAGAAGTGCAGCGGCGCCATCTGGGGAATGAGCATGTCGTGCGTGGCGCGCATGGCATCGGTAAAGAGCGCCTTGTCCGCACAGAGCTTCGACGTGGGCTGCACATTGGCGAAGGCGCGTCCGCAGGAAGCGCGCTGTTTGTCGCGCACGGCGGCCATGAGCGAGCGGATGCGGATACGTGCCGCGCCCAGGCTTGATCCTTCGTCAATTTTGATCAGGGTGTGCATCTTGTCCGCCTGTTCCAGCAGGTCCGCCACCTGATCGGCCGTGATGGCATCAATGCCGCATCCGAAGGAGGTCAACTGCACCAACTCAAGGTGCGGACGTTCGGCCACGAGGGCTGCGGCTCCGTACAGCCGGGAATGGTAGCTCCATTGATCCACTACCCGCAGTTCGCCGGGCCGCGCCAAATGGGCGATGCTGTCCTCGCTGAGTACGGCCGCGCCCAGGGAACGGATGAGTCCGGGCAGACCATGATGAATGCCGGGATCAGCATGGTATGGGCGTCCTGCCAGAACAACGCCGAAGCTGTTGGTCTGTTCCAGCCAGGCCAGGGTGCGTTCGCCTTCCGCGCGCAACTCCTTCAGATACGCATCCTGTTCCGCAGTTGCGGCGCGGATGGCCCGGTACACCTGTCCGCAGGGCAGCCCCATTTCCGCGATCAGGCTTTTGAGCAGCGCGCCGTGGTTGTGCATGGAGAGAAAGGGAATATGCAGCGTCACGCCGTGTGTTTGCAACTCCTCCGCGTTGAGCCGTATTACCTGGGGATAGCCCGCCACCACCGGGCAGTTGAATTCTCCCGCGTTGCTCCTGTCTTCACGGGGTATACGCGGACTGGTATTGAGGCAGGGGAAGAATATCTGTTTCAGCCCCTGGCGGACAAGGGCGTGGATATGTCCGTGGGCCAGTTTGGCGGGGTAGCATACGCTTTGCGAAGGCATGGAAGACAGGCCGGAATCGTACAGATTTCTTGAGCTCGGGGGCGACAGCTCGACCCGGTAGCCCAATTCCGTGAACAGTGTGAACCAGAAGGGATAGTTCTCGAACATGTTCAGCACGCGGGGTATGCCGAGCCGTCCACGGGGCGCCTTGCTTTCGGGCAGAGGCTGGTAGTGTTCGAAGAGACGGTGGCACTTCCAGGCGTAAATATCCGGCATGGGGGGATGTTCGGCTTTTTTGTGCCCGCTGCCCTTGCTGCAACGGTTGCCGGAGCGGAACATGCGGCCATCGGAAAAGTTGGAGGTGGTCAGCACGCAGTGGTTGTGGCAGCCGGAACAGCGGGCGGTGCTGGTGGTGCATGACAAATCGCGCATCGCGGCTGCGGAGAGCAGGGAGGAGGAGGCGTGTTCCATGGCGCGTTCGTGGGCGATGATCGCCGCGCCGTACGCTCCCATGAGCCCGGACAGATGGGGACGATAGACCTCGTGCCCCAGAAGCAGTTCGAGCGCCCGCAGCAGCGCATCGTTGTTAAAGGAGCCGCCCTGCACCACAACATGGTCGCCAAGTTCTTCCGGTCTGCGGATGCGCAGCACCTTGTACAAGGCGTTGCGGATGACCGAATAGCACAGTCCTGCGGCAATATCCTCCACCTTGGCCCCTTCCTTCTGGGCCTGCTTGACCTTGGAGTTCATGAACACCGTGCAGCGCGTGCCGAGATCCACAGGATGCCGCGATGTGAGCGCGCAGCGCACGAAGTCTTCTATGGACATGCCGAGCGTGACGGCAAAATTTTCTAGAAAGGCTCCACAGCCTGCGGAACAGGCTTCGTTGAGCGCGATCCCCTGAATCTGGCCATCCTTGATTTTCAGGCATTTTATGTCCTGGCCGCCGATATCAAGCACAAAGGTGACATCAGGGCGTAGAGCGCAGGCCGCCTTGCAATGGGCCACGGTTTCCACTTCTGCGATGTCCACGCCCACGGCCACACAAGCGAATTCAGCGCCGTAACCTGTAGCCGCGGAACAGCGCAGACGGGCCTGGGGGGGCAGAGTATCCAGCATTCCGGCCAGCATATTGGTGATCACCGGCAGCGGATTGCCCCGGTTGCGTTTATACCCTTGGGCCAGCACCCGACCGAGCGCGTCTACGAGTACAGCCTTGACGGTAGTGGAACCCACATCAAGTCCCAAAAACACGTCGCCGGTCGAGGTCGCGGCATCGCTGTGCGGCACTTGTTCCCGCGCGTGCCTGTCGTAAAAGTTCTGAGATTCCGGCTCATCAGAGAATAATGGCCGCAGGCCGTTGACACTCCGCCTGGAGACGTTCTGGGAAGCGGCAAAACGTCTTCGCAGATCATCAAGCGGAAGCGGTTGTCCCAGAGCGCCCAGCGCGGCGCCCAGCGCGACTGTGTATTGGGCTTGGGGCAGGCTGATGCTGTGGGCTTCGTCGAGTTCCAAGGTACATTCAAAGCGTTTACGCAACTGGGGTAAAAAATGCAGCGAACCGCCAAGGAAGGCCACGTGTCCCCGGATCCTCCGGCCACAGGCCAGGCCGCCGATGGTCTGGTCGACAACCGCCTGGAAAATGGAGGCCGCGATATCCTCGCGCGCGGCGCCCTCGTTGATCAGGGTGACCACATCGGTTTTGGCGAACACTCCGCACCGGGCCGCAATGGGATAGATGACGGTGTGCCGGCCGGCCAGCGCGTCCAGTCCGCCGGCATCAGTTCTGAGCAGCGCGGCCATCTGGTCGATAAAGGCGCCTGTTCCGCCCGCGCAGTTTTCATTCATGCGCTGGTCGATGTTCTGGCCGAAGAAAAGAATCTTGGCGTCCTCGCCGCCGAGCTCAATAGCGACATCCGTCTGCGGGGCAAGCTGATGGAGAGCTCTGGCCGCCGCGCGCACTTCGTGCAGAAAGGGAATGCCCAGAGCTGCCGAGAGAGCCAGAGCGCCGGAACCGGTCATG
>JAIRVN010000011.1 GCA_031253875.1 Deltaproteobacteria bacterium
AGTGGTAAGCGCTCCAAAAAGACCTGTAAATACACCATCTTGCATAATGCCTCCTGGCGGGAACGCCTGTCCCGCATCTGTGCTGTCGGTGTTATGCAAGGAGCGGGCCAGCGCTTTGACACGGTATACAGACGAAGATGCGAGCAACTTTTTTATTTACAGAACGCAGCAAATGCGATAGGCTCTAGACAATATAGAGAGTTATTTGTATCCTGCGTGACGGCGGCGGTAGGCTTTGTCCACGCACATGGATTATTATGCGTGTACCGGCAGTATGTTGCTTTCTTTTTTTTGTTTTTGCGGCATTGCCCGTAAAAGCGAGTCCGCTTGCCCTGGAAGCCGGATCCGCCGTTTTGATGGACACGCGCAGCCAGCGTCTGCTGTACGAGCAGGACAGCACGCGCAAAATTCCTCCCGCGTCCCTGACCAAGGTCATGTCCATGTTCGTCGTGCTGGATGCGGTGAAAGCCGGCAAGCTGTCTTTACGCGCGCCTGTCCGGATCAGCAAGGCCGCCGCCTGTGTCGGCGGTTCCAAAATGCATCTGAGGGCGGGAGAGCGGGTGCGTCTCGACGATCTGCTGCGGGGCATGGCGGTGGTTTCGGCCAATGATGCTTCAGCCGCTGTCGCCGAGTATGCTGCCGGTTCCCAGGCGGCTTTTGTGGCCATGATGAACCGCAAGGCCGCGCAGCTCGGCATGAAGAACACGGTGTTCAAAACGCCGCACGGACTGCCGGCCAAAGGGCAGGTGACAACGGCCGCCGACATGCTGCGGCTTGCCTGCCGCTATCTCGAGGCCCATCCCTCGGCCCGTCACTACCACAGCACTCCCGCCATGCTCCACAACGGCATGTTGATGCAGAACACCAACAAGCTCCTGGGGCATGATGCGGTTAGCGGTTTGAAAACCGGATTCACCAGAGAGTCCGGATACAATATCATTCTTACAAGCACTCGCCGCGGCAGGGAAATGGTAGGGGTACTCATGAATGCGCCTTCAGCGGAAGTCCGTACCAGAGAAGCGCAGCGCCTGCTGGAGTATGGCGCGCACCTGAAGGTTGCCGACGCGCCTGCTTCCCGGCGTTCCGCAAAGGGAACAACAATGCAAACCGTTTCTTCTGCTGCCGGCAAGCGGAGCAAGGCGTCTCCGGCGCCCCGCCGGGTCTTGCCGCAGACAGCCAGTCTGCCCACCTCCGCGCAAGGCAGCCGACTGCATTGATTCTCTGATACTTTGTAACCGTTGGATATCCCGGGGAGGGCGAAGTATATGCAACAGCAGGGTGGCGAAGGCGCCTGTAGAAGCAAGAGCGATTTCTTGGCGCGGCTGAGCCACGACATCCGTACGCCAATGAACTCCATTGTCGGCCTGAGCCATTTATGTCTGCAAACGGAACTCGATAGCCGCCAACGGGATTATCTGGAGAAGATCCAGGCCGCCGCCGTCAATCTTGTGGGAATTCTCAACGATATGTTTGATTTTTCCCGTATAGCATCCGGCTGCATGAAATTGCAGCCCGTTTCCTTCCGGATGACGGAGCTGCTGCAGAGCATTGCCGATACGGTGATGCTGCGCGCGGAGAAAAAGGGCCTGGAGATTCTGTTCCGCATAGCCCCGGATGTGCCTGAATATCTTGAGGGCGATGCCTGCCGCCTTACCCAGGTGCTTGTCAACCTGGCCGGCAATGCCGTCCGTTTCACGCAGGAAGGGGAAGTCATCATCAGCGTCGAGCTGCTGGAGCGGAACGAGGCATCCCTCCATGTGCATTTTTCCATTCAGGATACCGGGATTGGCATGAACAGGGAGCAGGTGGAGCAGCTCGGACGCTTTTTTGCCTCGCCGCTGGAGAATCTGTTTCCGGAAACGAATGCCGACGCCGGCCTCGGTCTTGCCTTCGTGCATATGCTTGTCCGCCTCATGGAAGGTAACGTCTGGGTGGAAAGCAAAGCCGAGTACGGCAGCACCTTCCACATAAGCCTGTGGCTCAAGGCAGGGACGGCGCCCGCCCCGCGCACGCTTCCCATCGACCTGCTGCGAACCTTGCGCGTGTTGGTGGTGGACGATAACGCCGCCGCGCGGAGTATTCTTTCGGAGGCGCTGACCTCCTTCGGGTTTCGCGTGCAAAACGCGGAATCCGGCGTGGAAGCCTTGGCCCGGCTGCAACTGGCGTGCGAACAGCACGATCCTTTTGCGCTTGTGCTGCTTGACTGGAAGATGCCGGAGATGGACGGCATGGAAACGGCAAGACGCATCAAGGCAGATCCCGCCATCAACACTCCTCCCCAACTGCTTATGGTCTCCGCCGCGGCGCTGGAAGATTGCCAACGGCTGGGGGCGGATGCGGGCATACGCGGATTTTTGATCAAACCCGTGGCGCGCTCCTTTCTTTTTGACAGCATTGTCCGTCTGTTCGCCAAGGAAAAAAGCGACACGGAACTTCAGGACGCGCCCGCCGCGCCGCAAGCAGCCGGCGGCGGGCAGGCCGAATTGGCGGGCGCGCGGATTTTGCTGGTCGAAGACAACGATATCAACCAGCAGATTGCGGTAGAGCTTCTGGAGTTGGCAGGCGCCGTGGTCACGACGGCGAATAATGGAAAGGAAGCTCTGGCGGTGTTGCTGCAACAGCAGTTCGACATGGTGCTGATGGATATCCAGATGCCGATCATGGACGGGCTTGAGGCCGCGCGGCGCGCGCGCGAACTGCCTGTGCCCGGCATACGCGCCTTGCCCATTCTCGCCATGACGGCCCACGCCCTGGCAAGTGACCGGGAAAAAAGCCTTCAGGCGGGCATGCAGGATCATCTGACAAAACCCATTGATCCAGACGAACTGTATGCATCCTTGGCCAAATGGATACGCCCCGGCACGCGGTCCGTCGCCGCTCTGCCGGACGGACTCGGCGATATGCCCGGATTGTCTGTACAGAATGCGTTGCGAAACCTGAACGGCAACGAGGAGTTATATAAAACGCTGCTCGGCAGTTTTGTCGAGAGTTACGCAAATGCCGCGCAGCAGATAGGTGACGCGCTGGATGCCGGGGATCAGCAGTCGGCCGCCCTTTTGGCGCACGCAATCAAAGGGGTTGCAGCCAACCTGGGGGCGTTCAGTCTCGCGTCGGTCGCGGGCGATGTGGAAAAAACCCTTGTTGCGCGCCAGGATCACATCGCATTACTGGCACAGATGCACGATGTGTTGCGCCAGACCATCGAAAGCATCCGTTGTCTGCTTGCGCGCTCGCAAGCGCCGTGATCGACTACAAAAACACTCTCAACCCGGCTCAATACGCGGCGGTCACCGCCCCGGGCGGGCATCTGCTCGTCGTCGCGGGCGCGGGCAGCGGCAAAACGCGCACCATCGTGTACCGGATTGCTTGGCTCACGGAACAGGGGGTACCC
>JAIRVN010000243.1 GCA_031253875.1 Deltaproteobacteria bacterium
TGCCTGTGTGCGCTTCTCTTACGCTGTGGCTGACGAGGTGCTGGAACAGGCGCTCAAAAACATGGAGAAAGTGTTGCCGGGATAGGATTGCGACCGGCTACTTTTGCGCTTCGCCCAAGCCCACGCAGAAATACGCGAAACCGCGTTCGCCCATGCGTTCCGGAGAATACAGGTTGCGCCCGTCGAAAAGCAGCGGCGCGATAAGCAGGCTGCGGATGCGGTCGAAATCCGGGTTGCGGAACTGGTTCCATTCCGTCACCACAAGCAGGGCATGGGCGCCTCTGCACGCCTCGTACTGGGAATCCGCTATTTCTACCATGTAGTTGTCAGCCAGGATTTTTGCCGCATTGTGGGCGGCAATCGGATCGAAAGCGCGGATGCGCATCCCGTGCGAGGTCAGATCTTCGATGACCGAGAGTGAAGCGGCATCGCGCATATCGTCGGTATTGGCCTTGAAGGCCAGCCCCCACAAGGCCAGGGTTTTGCCTTCCACGCCGCCCTGCGGCGCGAAATATTCCCGGATGCGAACGGCCATGCCGCGTTTTTGGCGCACATTGACCGCCTCGACGGCTTCCAACAGTTCCGGGTGTATGCCCGCTTCACGGGCGGTGTGGATCAGCGCTTTGACGTCCTTGGGGAAACAGGAGCCGCCATAGCCCATGCCCGGATAGATGAAATGGTAGCCGATGCGTCTGTCGGAGCCGATGCCGGCACGCACATCGCGCACGTTTGCGCCCACTTTTTCGCATAACGTAGCTATTTCATTTATAAAAGAAATTTTCGTCGCCAGCATGCAGTTGGCGGCGTATTTCGTCATCTCCGCACTCCGTACGCCCATAACGATGAGCTTGTCGCGGCTGTGGGCGAAGGGAGCATAAATTTCCCGCAGCAATCTGGCGGAGCGTTCGTTGTGTGTGCCAACCACGACGCGGTCGGGTTTCATGAAATCGTTGATGGCGTCGCCTTCTTTGAGAAACTCCGGGTTGGACACCACGTCGAAAGGCAGTTTGAGACTGCGTTTGATAAGCTCTTCGACAATGATGGCGCGAACTCTGTCCGCCGTGCCCACGGGCACAGTGGATTTGTCAACCACCACCAGCTCTTTTTGCATGGTCTGTCCTATCTGCCGGGCCACCGCCTCGACATGGGAAAGATCGCAGGAACCGTCTTCGTCTGCGGGAGTTCCCACGCAGATAAAGACAAGGTCCGCATTGTCCAGACCGATGGCGAGATCCGTGGTAAAGTGCAGACGGCCGTCTTTAAAATTGCGTTGCACCAGGCTGTCCAGACCCGGCTCGTATATATGCGCCTCGCCGCGTTCAAGACGGCGCACCACTTCGGGGTTCACGTCAACGCATGTAACATCGTTGCCCATTTCGGAAAAACAGGCGGCGCTTACCAAGCCGACATAACCGGTTCCGACGATGCACAATTTCATAAATCACCTTTGCAAGGTTGAAATAATGCCGGCGCCTGACGCAGTATCGCGGTGGATATTGGGTAGTGCCGCAGTTTGAAATAATCTTTAGGTAGCGCCCCAGGTTGCCGTCAGACGAGGGAGGCGAGTTTTTGCCAACGGGAGTGGACTCTTCCCGTCCATGACCGGAGGCAAAAACGAAGCCTGACGAAGTATCACGGCAACCTGGGGCGCTACCGGATATTGACGCCGCAGGGCAGCCGAGGCAAATAGGAAGTACTCTTTCTTGGCATCGGATGCAAGCAGAGGGATAACGGCGCCGAAACCCGTCGGAGAATGTGATGCAGCTTTTTTCCTCTTTTCCGCCCTTGCCCACTCCCACAGAGATGTCTCGCTGGGACGAAAGCGCCGTGGCGCTCGGCCTGCCTGAAATGATGCTTATGGAAAACGCCTCGCGCGAAGCGTTGCACGTGCTCGAAAACTGTGTGGGGCCGCTTTGCGGCAAGCGGATACTGCTGTATATGGGCGCGGGCAAGAATGGGGGAGATGCGGCGTGCCTTGCCCGGCGCCTGAAAGACCAGGGAGCGCAACCCCTGGTGCTGCACACCCGACCTTTGGGCTTCTATAAGGGTGTGACAGCCAGACATCTACGCTTGGCGCGCATATGCGGAGTGCCTTTTCTGCCGGTGCTTGCCCCGGAAAACCGCCGGCCCGTGCCGTGGCGGCAGCCTGATATCATTATTGACGGACTTCTGGGTACAGGTTTTGCCGGACAGTTGAAGGATGAGATGCGTGTTTTGGTGGACAGGATGAATGTACTGGGCGAACACAGCTTTGTCTTTGCCCTGGATGTTCCCTCCGGGTTGGATTCCTTGAGTGGACTGCCTCGGCCGGTCGCGGTACGGGCTAATGCCACGGTATGCTTTGAAGCTGCCAAGCCCGGCCTGGTCCTGCCTGAGGCCGCGCCGTACACGGGGCGGCTGTATATACGACGTATAGGCATTCCCGTGGATATTGCCCATGCGCATCCTCCGTCCTATCGCCTGCTGGATGCCTCGTGCGCGCGCGTTTTGCCGCGTGTGGAGCCTGGAGCGCACAAGGGCAGTTTCGGGCATGTTTTTGTGTTGGGCGGTTCGGAAGGACTGACGGGAGCGGCGCATCTGGCTGCACTAGCCGCTCTGCGGACGGGCTGCGGACTGGTGAGCGTGGCTGCGCCGGGAGGCCTGTGCGCGGAAATCAAGGCCGCTGTGCCGGAGATTATGTCGTTTCCGCTGGGGCGGGGAAATTCCTGGCAAGACGCCGTCGGCAGCGGCGGCATGGATGACATGCTCTCTTTGGCGGCCAAGGCGTCCGTCCTGATTGCAGGACCGGGCATGGGACGCAGTCCGGAAGCCGGTGAGCTGCTTTCGGCGCTGTTGCGCCTGCCGCGCAGACCTCCGTTGGTGCTTGACGCCGACGCACTCATGTTGCTGGCCAAGGGGCTGGTTCCGCTTGAGAGCCTGAGTGCCGGGGATGTTCTCACCCCGCATCCCGGAGAGGCCGGCAGCTTTCTGGGAGTGAGCGCCAGGCGCGTGCAGGAGGACAGGTTTGCTGTGATGCGGGATTTGTGCGCATTGCATCCGGCGTTGTGGATATTGAAAGGTTCGGGCAGCCTGATAGGGCAGAAGGGACATCCTGTGCTCATAGCTCCCCACCACGTGCCCTGCCTGGCAGTGGGTGGCTCCGGCGATGTGCTGGCCGGATGCATCGGCAGTCTGCGTGCTCAGGGTTGCACCACGCCTCTGGCTGCTGCTTTTGGCGTGTTGATGCATATTCATGCCGGCAAATTGCTGGAAGACGCCTTTCCCGGCCGGGGCAACACGGCAAGCGAGATAGCGCATATGCTGCCGAAGGCGAAAACTGTCCTGATAGAGCAAGGTTCCCATGCCTGCATTTCGCATCCGCAACCTTGAACATATGGCCGCCTTGGGACGGGCTCTGGCGGGTTGCCTGTGCGC
>JAIRVN010000099.1 GCA_031253875.1 Deltaproteobacteria bacterium
GAATTTGACGGCAGGGCGCGGGCCACGACCTACGGCTACGACATCCGCAGACCTGATCTCACGGGCGGCACGGGCATAGGCGAGCTTGGCCTTACCCTCAAGCCTTCAAAGACCGTGCCTTTGTCGTTCGATCTTGGCGTGCAGGGCTATGTGGGCAAGCGGGAGGGTGTGACGGGTTCGCTGCAAGCCAGGTTCGAGTTTTGATTTTGCCAACAGTGTAACAATCGCCTTGTTCCATGCGCGCCTCTATACCCTCACGTTCCGCACGAGGTCGTCCAGGTTGTCGCGGCGGCGGATCAGGCGGTGCGATCCGTCAGCCATGATGAGCACTTCAGCCGGGCGCAAGCGCAAGTTGTAGTTGGAACACATGGCAAAGCCGTAGGCGCCGGCATCCAGTACGCCCAGAATGTCGCCGATAGCGATTTCGGGCAGTACGCAATCTTCGGCAAGAATATCGCCGCTTTCGCAGATATTGCCCACCACGGTCTGCGGCAGCGATCCGGATTCGGCGGCATCTTCGGCGCGATATATCTCTATGTCGTGATGCGCATTGTACAGCACGGGCCGCATAAGCGTGTTAAACCCCAGATCCGTGCCCACATAGCGCCGCCCGGCATGATCTTTGACGGCATGCACCGTGCCCAGCAGCAGGCCGCATTCGGCCACAACATAACGGCCGGGTTCCACGTAAAAGCGGCCCGCATACCCTGTGCGTGCGGCAAAGGCGCTGATGCGCTCGTGAATGCCTCTGCCCAGGGCGTCCATATCGAGCCGGGCTGCATTCCCGTACTTGTGATACGGAATGCCGAACCCGCCGCCGAAGTCGAGAATCTCAAGCCGCGCGAGTTCCTCGGGGCGCAGGGCGGCGGCAAAGGCAAGCAGCCGGTCCATGGCATCCAGATAGCCGTCCGGCTCCATGAATAAAGACCCGATGTGCTGGTTCAGACCGGCCAGCGTCAGCCCGTGCGCGGCAAGCAGGGCACGCGCCTTGTCAAGATCCTCGGGCGCGATGCCGAATTTTGTGGCCTCGCCTGCGGTGACCACCTTCTGATGATGCCCCGCGCCTATGCCGGGGTTGAAGCGCAGCATGACATTGCCGCCCCGGTTGACGCGGCCGTACAGATCAAGCTGCGCAAGCGAATCCACGCTGACCAGCAGGCCGTGTTCCGCCGCGTTTTGCAGTTCCGCTTCGGAAACATTGTTGCAGACATACAGGATCTGTTCCCGCGAAAATCCCGCCTCCAGGTTCATGTGCAATTCGCCGGGCGACATGGCGTCCACCAGACAACCCTCTTCACGGATAATGCGCAGCAGCGAGGGGTTGGCGTTGGCCTTGGCCGAATAGTTCACCCAAAAGCCGGGATGTGCGGAAAGGAGCTGCAGCTCCCGGCAGGAACGCCTCAGGATGTTTTCGTTATACACATAGAGAGGGCTGCCGTAGACGGCAAGAAGCTGCTGCGGGCTGCTGTTGCCGAAAAAGGCAAGCTTGTCGGTATACGCGGAACGGATTGCAGACATAGGATTCCTCGGGTGGATTTTCAAATCGCGCATTCAACCGGTGAACGGGCGCGCATGCGTCACATGGGCGCCAGATACATGTCGCCTACTTGCAATCCTGATACAACCTCCCGCAGATCTTCGAGAGAACTCGGCACTGTGCTTATCATTATCTCACTCGCCGTGCCGGTGCGGTTCCGTACTGTCAGATACTCCAGTTGGCCGACCCGCCGTACGGCCGACTTTGGTATGACCACGGCGTTCTTTTCGCCGATCTTGATTGACGCCCGGCCGAACATGCCCGGAAGAATGCCGGCGGTGTCTCCCGTCAGCAGGGTATTGGCCTGAAACGTGCGGCTACCGGGGTCAATCGAGGGAGTGAACTCAATGCATTTTGCCTGCACGGTTTTGCTCAGCGATTCTATGCGGGCTTCAATAACGTCGCCGACTTTCAATGTTGACGCGAGACTTTCACGCACAGGAAGCCGCATTTCCAGGCTGTTCGGGTCAAAGATTTTCATCAGAACCGACTCCGGGGTCGCCATGTTGCCGGGATCGACCAGACGCTCCGAAACGGCGCAGTCAAAAGGGCTGCGTATGGTGGCATAGCTGACGTTTACCCTGGCGCTGTCGAGATTGGACTCAAGCATGGCGGTTGCGGCTTTGGCGGCGTTGAGATCGCTGAGCGCCTGATCAAGCTCCTGCTGCGACACGGCGTTTGTGTTTCGCAATATTCTGGTCCGGTTATATTTTTGTTCCGCGAATACTTGGCGGCTTTCCTGCTGTTTGAGATTTTCTTCAGCCGATCTGACGGCGGATTTCAAATCGTTGTCTTCCAGCTCCACGAGAACGTCGCCCTGCTTGACCCGGTCGCCGGTGCGCACCTTCACGGACACGATTCTGGCCGCCGGAAGCCGCGAGATGATATTGGCCTCTTCTCTGCTGCGAACAGTACCGACCGATACATAATAAACCGGCACCACGCGTTCTTCGGCCGCGCGCCATTGCCCATCGGGAGGCGGCGCGGCCGCCGCTTTCTCTCCCGGCTGCGTTTTGGGCGGGCCGCCGACAATTCCCGCCTGATACAGAATCGCCACAATGATCACAAGGCCCGCCAGCACCGCCAGTGCCGCAAATCTCTTTTTTTCATCCCTGAAAAGGTCGAAGCGGAAAAAACTCATCGCGCCGCCTCCTGATTTTTGTGTATCAAGACGTATATCGTCGGTATAACCACCAGTGTGAACATTGTGCTTGCAGTCAGGCCGAAAATCAGCGCCCAGGCCAGACCGCTGAAAATGGGATCGAGCGTGATGGGCCACGCTCCGAGCAGTGTAGCGAGCGCGGTAAGCATAATGGGACGGAAGCGCACCGCCCCGGATGCTTCGACCGCTTCATGGAGGGCCATGCCTTTTTTTCTGGATTCTTCAATAAAATCTATGAGAATAACACTGTTTCTGATGACTATGCCGCCGAGGGCTATCATGCCTATCATGCCCGTAGCCGTGAAAAAAACCGGGTTGTCGTATCCGCCGACGTTTTCAGCGCCGACAAGATTAAGCAGCCAGAAGCCCGGCGCTATGCCGATAAGAGTCAAGGGGATGGCGCACATCATGACCAGGGACAGTTGCATGCTTTTTGTCTGGACCAGGAGCAGCAAAAAGATGCCTGCAAGCGCTGCGCAGAAGGCGATGCCAAGATCTCTGAAAACCCTGAGCGTGATTTCCCATTCACCTTCACCGTCCCATTTGATGTGTATCGCTTCCGGCAAGGGATGATCAGGAATCGTTTTGAACTGGGCGCTCAGGATAAGTTCGCCCGGAGGGCGTCCCACGGCTTCTGCGGCGACCATGACCACAGGTTGCAGATCTTTATGCATGATCGGCCATTCGGCATCCAGCTCGCGTACGCGCCCTGCTTCATTTAAGGGCACTG
>JAIRVN010000132.1 GCA_031253875.1 Deltaproteobacteria bacterium
ATACCGGAGCAAAGGCTGCCAACTTCGACGCGCTGATGGCTGAAGCGCGCGATATGGTGCGTAAGGGCCAGTTGTTCTGGGATTACGTTTCAGCCGAAAACGGCGTGGGCTTCCACAATCCGGCCAAAGCGCTCGACACGCTGGCCTCGGCTATCCAGATCAGCCAACGCGCCGTGGATTTGGCTTGCCAGGCGACCAACTTCGGCATAAGCCCTGCGCTTGCTCAAGACATCAAGACTCTTGTGCCGCCTATCCTGAAGTTCAGCCGCAAGATGCAGCAGGATCCGGCAGTTATGCAGAGCCACCCCTGGCTGAAAATGATGCCGGTCTCCCCGCCCGCTGAAAAAGTGTGGGACGGACAGAAAAAGGTAGGCGCCAAATAGGCGAGCCCTCCCCTGAGCGTACGAGACGCTCCGGGAAGAGCATTCTCCATTCCTCCACCGCCCGGCCATGCGTGCATGGCCGGGCGATTCTTCTTTGTCGTGCCGACAGCCGAGCCCTGCGATCTGATTGCGTTCCGTCATGTTGGACGTTGACAACATGACGGCTGTATTGCGACAGTAGCCTGCGCATTGCGAAAGCTACTGCCGCAGCAACATCGCAAGAGCGCAATGTAAGCCACAACATGAACTTTTTCTTGCACATTACGCTTTGCGTTTCTGCGCTATTGACCTTGTCTCTCACGCAGCGTTTGGAATGGTCTGTGCATATGCCCCAAGGAGGAGCAAAAAGTGCCTGCGGCCATCTGCAAGCACCGAGATCAGTGCTCCTGCCACAATGAATCTCCACGGGTTGCTGCTTGGGCTTGTTTATTATGAAGCGCCTCTTCGCCACAGTCTTTCCCTTGCTGCCCGTACGCGTGGGGCAATACTCGCGTTGGGCCTGCGCGCTCTTGTGCCTGTTGGTGATGTTTGGGGTGGGCGCTTGCGGCGCACGTCGGCCTTTGTCGTCTATGCCCGCACAAACGCCGCCCGCAGCAAAGAAGGTTGTGGAGAGCGCATATTCACAGGTCGGAGCGCGCTACAGGGCTGGTGGAAATACTCCCGGCAAGGGCTTTGATTGTTCGGGTTTTGTCCAGTGGGCCTATGGCCAGCAGGGGGTATCCGTTCCCCGCATTACAGCGGATCAGGCTCGGGCGGGCAGACTTGTCGCTCCACAGGAAGGACTGCAGCCGGCTGATATTCTCGTGTTCAAAAACAGACAGGGACCGCGCGGCTTGCATACGGGCCTGTATACGGGCGGCGGCCAGTTTATCCATAGTCCCAGCGCGGGACAGCGCGTGCGTGCGGAGAGCCTTGAGCTGGCCTATTGGAAGAATAGTCTGATCGGCGCGCGTCGCGTCATCAATTGATGCCGCTATGCGTTCTTGCGGCATCCTGTAAAAAATCGCGAAATAGACTATACATTTTCTAGAAAATAGCATATAAGAACAACATTGTTGTGTTGTTACATTTAAAACTATTTGATCTTGTTATATAAAATGTATGTGCTCACTTGCGGAGCCATAGCTCTGGAAGCAGGCCTTCCTGGATTTGGAGGAAACATGAGCTTTCAAGCACCTTCTGCTGGCGAACGGATGTTGACCATTGCCGACATAGCCCGGCATTTTTCCCTGCTCGAATCCACAGCCCGGTATTATTGCAAGCGTTTTGCGCCATACATGCCCGTATGCGGCGAAGGAAGGCGCAAGCGCTACCGCAAGGAGGCGCTGGATGTTGTACGCGCCGTGCTTGACGGCATGCGCGAAGCGCGTACCGCTGCTGGTGTTGAGGCCATGATTGCGGAACATTTTCCCTGCAACGCCCTGTCTCTGATGACTCCCATTGAAAGTGCGCCTCTGCCCGAAGCTGCTTTGCCCGTGCCTGTCCAGAGCGTGCCCCTTCAGCTTGTCGAGCAGCAGAGCAGAGCGCTGGAAGGCATAGCTTCCGCGCTTGCCCTGCTTGTACGAAGACAGGATGATCTGGAAGCCTTGGCCGAACAGGCGCGCGCCGCACAGGCAGAGAACAGAATCCTGCGTGCTGAAATTGGCCGTTTGCGTTTGCTTGTAGATACTTCAGATAAGGTGCACCAGCAGGATATGGATCAAATTCGCAGTTGGCTTGGACGCCTGGTGCGCGCGCAATCAAGTGCCGTTGCCGGCAGCGCGTAAGCACTGTCCGGACTTTGCTGGTCTTGAGATACGGGAGAGCGCCCCGGTCCCTCAGTCATCGGCTTACTTTTTGATGTTTGCCAGAGCCATGTCCACAGCCGCATTAAAGATGTCGTAGGAGACGGCGCCGCGTACCGTAAGATTGTTCACCAGAAAATAGGGTGTGCCTTCCACGTTAAGTTTTTTTGCATCAGCCTGATCTTCTTCAATAATCGCGCCAGTCTTTTTATTTTTTACATCAGCGGCCAGTTTTTTCATGTCCAGGCCTGCTTGCGCGGCGGCTTTGGCGGCAAAATTCTGCACATCAGCGGATAGCTTGTCCGGCGCGGCAAAAAAACTCTTGTACAACAACCAGGGGGCGCGGTCATTCTGGAACGAGGCGGCAACGAAATATTCCGCCGCCACTTGTGACGGGCTGTCTTTTCCGTGCGGCATGTGTTTGAAAATATACTTCACATCCTGTGGCCGGGCTTGTAGGATCCGATCCAGCACTTCTGCGGCCTGCTGGCAATACGGGCACGTGAAATCCGAAAAGGCGATGATCGTTACCGGCGCATTCGCCGGCCCCAATACGGGCCTGTTAGCCGTGGTTACGCTTTTTGGCTGCTTGAGGTCTTCTCGCCACTGAAGTTCCATATTTTTTCTGCGCCTGATGTTCGAGCCTTGCTGTGCGATATCCAGAACGCTCTCGCTGTGCTCACGCAGTATCTCCAGCACGATCTCGGGGTGCTTTTTCAAAACCTGGCGCAGAGCGCCGGCAAGCTCTTCCTCCGACCGGCTTGCGGCGCCGGCTGTGACAGAGCTGCACAACAGACAGAACAGGACGGCAATACATATCTTCATACATCCTCCAACGCTGTTTGGATGAAGCGCTTGTAGGTCTTTTTACGCCATTTTGCAATCAGTGTTCCTGTTTCGGCATTGTGTGGCCGACTTGACCCCATATTTCCTATCGCGTAGGGTACTACAGGATACGCTGTTTCATGTGAAACATCCACACGGCAAGGAGTACATTTTGGCACGCATTATTGCTATCGCCAATCAGAAGGGCGGCGTGGGAAAAACTACGACCACCATCAATCTGGCGGCTGCGCTGTCGCTTATGGAAAAACGGGTCCTCCTGGTCGATTGCGACCCGCAGGCAAATTCGACCAGCGGTCTCGGCATCTCCCAGGAAACCCTGTCTGCCAGCGTATATACCGCCTTGTACAGGCCCGAGGAAGCTTTTGATGCCATTGTGCATACCTCAAGCCCGTATCTGGCCGTTTTGCCCTCAACGACGGATCTTGTAGCTGTGGAACTGGAATTGGTTGATAAAATGGCCCGCGAATTTTATCTGCGGGATGTACTGATGCCGCTCGCTTCCTCATTTGATTATATGTTGCTGGATTGTCCCCCCTCGCTGGGTCTTTTGACTCTCAACGCCCTGTGCGCCGCACGCGAGCTGCTTATACCCCTGCAATGCGAATTTTTCGCGTTGGAAGGCATTGTCAAACTGCTTGACACTTTCGAACAGATCAAAAAACGTCTGAACCCGCAACTTGCCTTACTTGGCGTGCTGTTGACCATGTATGATATGCGCAATAACTTGACGCGTGACGTTAAAAACGAAGTGCGTAAATGTTTTCCCGAGCACCTTTTTGATACGGTTGTGCCGCGGAATGTCCGCCTGTCCGAAGCGCCAAGCCATGGCAAGTCCGTTATCCATTATGATGTCAAATCGCGTGGCGCTGAGGCCTACCTGGGCCTTGCCAAGGAAGTGGTGCTGCGCAAGCCGGCGCGCCGCGAAGGGTAAAGAGGCGAGCCGGGGCGTGTGTGAGCGTCAGGCGCGGCATGCCGGGGAGCTTATCCGCAACCTGGAGGAGTCATTTCAAATACCATATGGTATTTGAAATGCTTTTTACGGATGGAGGCGCCGCAGACAGTGCAACGAAAAACAAGCAACCCGCCAAGAGTGGCGGTGCGCAGCCTGAACTGACGTGCAGGATCGTGTTCCCAATCCTCGCAGCGGGTGCCGCAATGAAGGCATTCCACGTTGGCGCAGATGGGATATTTGAAATCCCAGTACTGCTTGAATTCCTCCCAGGCATCGAACGGTTCGGGGGTTTCGACGACAGACAGAGGTTTCTGGACAGCGAGGATATGGGGTTTGGCGCATTCCCAAAGCGCAGGGGAAAGTTGCACCCCGATCAGTGTGCCCTTGGCGTCATAAAGATACACGATGTCCTGCATTGCCGGTTCCTGTGGTGAGGTTGCGTAAACGAGCCGCTGGCGGCATGGTGTTTTCACAGGGAAAAATGCAGGCAGCGCATACATTTGTCAAGGAGTAGAGGATGAGTATGACACCACGCGGATTGGGCAAAGGCCTGGATGCCTTGTTCAGAAACAACGACACCACCCCCGGACAGGCCCAGCGCCAGAACGCCCTGAGCATTGTCCCCCTTGCATCGCTTGCGCCCAATCCCAAACAGCCGCGCAGACATTTCGCGACGGATGCGCTGGAGGAACTCGCCGCCTCCATCCGCAGCCAGGGCATTGTGCAGCCTTTGCTGGTCCGTCCGGCAGGAAACGCCCGCTACGAGATCGTAGCCGGCGAACGCCGCTGGCGGGCCGCCGGACTTGCGGGCCTGACGGAAATACCCGTGCTCGTCCGCCAATTTTCCGATATGGAGGTCATGGCTGCCGCGCTGATCGAAAATCTCCAGCGCGAAGATCTCAATCCCCTGGAAGCGGCCCGTGCTATGGCGTATTTGCGGGATCAGTTCGGCCTCGGCCAGGACGCATTGGCTAGTACGCTCGGCAAGAGCCGTCCGGCCATTGCCAATGCCTTGCGGCTCCTGAACCTCAGTGCTGACGCCCAGGATGCGCTCGAAAAAGGCCATATCACCGCAGGACACGCGCGGGCCGTGCTCAGCCTGGGCAGTGCGGATGCCCAGGCCGAGCTTTTGCGGCACTGCATCCAGGATGCGCTCAGCGTGCGTGATGCTGAAGACGCCGCAAGCCTCTGGAAGGAAGAGGGCGTTTTTCCCTGGCTGCATGTCGAAGAAGAAGACGCTTCCGCCCAGTCGGCACAGCCGGTTGATGCGCACGGCGCGGCTTTGGAGCAAGCGCCGTCGCAGCGCAGGGCAAAATCCCCGCTTTTGCAGAACGCACAAAAGCAGTTGCGACAGGTTCTAAAAATCCGCGCCAACATCAGCGGCACCGAAGCGCGTGGCCGCATCAGCCTCAGCTATCGGAGCCAGGAAGAATTCCATACGCTGCTGCTCCGCATGGGCGTTGACCCGCAGGACGTTCAACTCCCGGATGACGCATGAAACCTTCCGTGCTGACCGTTGACCTGGCGGCCCGGCTGCGGGGCAAGGGCGTGCTCATTGTGGGCGACGTCATGCTCGATCAGTATCTGTTCGGCGATGCAGAGCGCATTTCGCCCGAGGCGCCGGTGCCGGTCATACGTTTGGATCAGGAACGCTGCTATCTTGGCGGCGCCGGCAACGTGGCCCGCAACGTGACGGCGCTGGGCGGCAAGGCAAGTCTGGTGGGTGTTGCCGGAGATGACGATGCCGGGCGCATGCTGCAGGACCTTTTGCGGCAAGAGTCCCTCGATGCCCATGTCCCCTTGTGTCCCGGCAGGGTGACCACCAGGAAAACCCGTGTCCTGGCCCGTAATCAGCAGATGCTCCGCCTGGACCGCGAGTGTCCCTGTCCTCTGAACGAGGGCGAGGTGCGCCTGCTCCTGGATCGTCTTGCCCCTCTGGCCGAGGCGCATGAGGTGCTTATCCTTTCCGATTACGGCAAAGGACTTGTCGGTCCATCCTTCATGGAGTCATTGCGTGCGCTTCTGGCGTCACTGCCGCGCTCGCCGCTCCTGCTCGTGGATCCTCGTCCGCAGAATATGCATCTTTATCAGGGCGCGTTCCTGCTGACGCCCAATCTGAAGGAAAGCGCTGACGCCGTGCGCCTGTCCATCCGCTCCCAGGAAGAAATTATCGCTGCCGGACGCGCGGTCATGGCCGGCAGCCGCACGCATCACCTGCTCATGACTCTCGGTCCCCAGGGTATGGCGTCGTTTTTGGCCACCGGAGAGGTTTGGCGTATTCCCACCGCCGCCCATGCCGTGTTTGACGTCAGCGGCGCGGGCGATACCGTTATCGGCGCCCTTGCCCTGGGCCTGGCCGCGGGCATGCCTTTGCTTCCGGCCTGCATGCTCGCGAATTTCGCGGCCGGGATAGTAGTCGCCAAGGTCGGCACTGCCACAGCGACGCCCGATGAACTCGTTGATGCCGTCATTACCTGGCCCGTGCCCGATTTGGAAAAATGGACCTAGAGCGGAGCAACATTGAAAAGCTCTCGTGTCGCGCGGCTGTGGGCAACGCATGGCGGCCTGAAAAAGAACCTTCCTGATGCACAGATCCCCTTTGGACACAGATCAACGCGCTCGGCCGCTACGGCGGCAAGACGCCCGGACACTGGCAGTCCAGGTGTTGCTGCGGCTTGAGGGTTCGCGCCTTCCGGTCCAGGCGGCGCTGCATGGGGTGTTGGCGCGCGTGGCGTGCAATCCGGCGGATGCGGCCCTGTGTTCGGAACTCTGTTATGGCGCGCTACGCATGGAAATTCGCCTGCGCTGGCTGCTGGAGCGCTTTCTCAAGGCGCCGGGAAGATTGCCGCCGCACATGCGCTGCATCCTGCTGGTGGCCTTGTACGCGTTGTTGTTCTTGGAAGGCATGCCCGTTCACGCGCTTGTGGATTGGGCGGTGGAAAGCGTGAAGCGCAAGCACGGCCAGGCGCTCGCCCGTGTCGCCAACGCCTGCCTGCGCGCTATTTGTCGTGAGGGCGCCGCTCCGCGCGACTATGGCTATTACCGTGCCCCCGGCCTGGACGAGCAGGCGCAGCAGGCTTTGTACCATGCTCTGCCCTTGTGGATTGCCCGTCTGTGGCACGCAGCATACGGGCCGGACAAGGCGGGCCTGCTCGTATCGAAAAGTAGCGCGCGCCCGGCGGCGGGGTTTCGCGTCAACAGGTTCCGGACAGGCTGGGAGGAAGTGGCGCGGCAACTTGAAAATGCCGGAGCGCAGCGTCTGACGCCTGCCTGCTTTGCCGTGGTGCCGGACAGGCGCGCTCAGGTGGAGGAACACTCTCCTCTGGCGATGCTGCTGGCCGAGGGGTGGCTGTCGCGGCAGGGAGCGGCGTCTCAGTTAGCTCTGCATGCCCTGGAGCCGGGCACATGGCCTGATCCGATCTGGGACGCCTGTGCTGGGCAAGGCACAAAATGCTGCGCTCTGCTTGAATTTGGCAAGGATGTACCCCTCGCCGGCGATGTGCATCTGCCGCGCTTGCGGCGCATACACGGCGAATGCCGCCGCCTGCGTCTTCCGACGCCGCACGTCGCCCAGGCATCCGCACTGCACCCGCCCTTGGCTTTCAAACCCGGAACCATTGTCCTGGACGTCCCCTGCTCCGGCCTGGGCGTGTTGGCAAGCAGGCCGGACATCCGCCGACACCGGAGCGCGGAAGATGTGCAGCCGTTGATCCGCCGCCAGGCTGCCATGCTGGAGTCAGCCCACGCCGCCCTGGCTTCCGGCGGGCATATCGTCTACATTACCTGCACACAAAATCCGGCCGAGAACGAAGAACAGATCCGCGCCTTCGTGCGTGGACACTCCATCGCTGTGCTTGCTCAAGAATGGAACAGTCCTGTCGGGGACATGCTGCTGGAAGGCATGTATGCCGCGCTGCTGGTGAAGCGGTAGGATGGCGTGCAACAGCCTCCGGCTAGCGAACAATACGTCCAATCACCACATGGGATAGCCCGAAGGCTTGGAACGCGACCGAAAACGCGAAGAGGACTTGCAGAGGCAGCGCGAGCAACGCGGCAAGCAGCAGGCACGGGATCACAGCGGACAGAGCCGTTAAATATCTTGACGCATGACGTAATATGTAATATTTTCAGAATGGGCAATAGCAAGGAGGTAAATGTAATAAATGCCTGCAAGTTAGGCACAGACAGTTCCAAATTGTTAATGAGGATAATCGTGATTATCTCTTTTAAATGCAAGAAAACTGAAGCATTATACAGAAATGGGAAAGTTGACAAAAAATTTTTCAATTTTGTCCAGCGTGTGGAGCTTAGGCTGCGTTACTTGGAAGCCGCCACGGATTTAAACGACCTGTATGCACCACCAAGCAATAAATTTCATGCGTTACATGGTGACCGTGTAGGGCAATACAGTATCAGCATAAACGCGCAGTGGCGCATTTGCTTTACTTGGTCAGAATTAGGTGCAGAAAATGTTGAAATTGTAGATTATCACTGATTGAACTCTATATAAAATATAATTATTTTACTACATTTTGTACTTTGTTATTTATTGTATATTATAGTAGGATTTTAAAATGCGTACACCAATTCATCCTGGCGAAATATTAAAAGAAGAAATGGAATTTATTAATATAAGCGCTAATAAATTAGCTAATAATTTAAATGTTCCAACAAACAGAATAACACAGATAATCAATAAGAAAAGGGCAATAACCCCTGATACAGCACGTAGATTAGGTGCTTTTTTTAAAACTAGTCCTCAATTTTGGATGAATTTACAATTCATTTATGAAATGGACCTTGATTTTAGCGATACAGCCAAAGAAAAAGAAATAGCATCAATCAAGCCATATGTAGAAAGTGCCGTTAGGGCGATCTAGGGGCGAGCATCTCTCGCCGTTCCATCGCGGAGGCCACGGTTGTTTCACGGGAAACCCCAACCTACAAAAGTTTCTTGATTTTCCAGGCGTGTGTCCGCGCATGGTGCTCAAGCTGGTTGCCGCCAAGGGCGCAGCAGTGGGCTTGGGCGCGCGCCTGTTCCAGAATATCTGCGAAGGCGTGAAAATCCTTGAGAGTCGTGCCAAGAATTTCGTCGCGCATCTGCTGGCGCAGTTCATCCGTAAGTCCGGTCAGCCAACGCATGAGCGAGGCGGCGCCTTTGGCGTCCGGCAGCATATACGCGTCCACATCGCCGATCGCCCCGACTATGGCACGGGTGAGTTCGCGTTTGTCAAGCTGGAGCGTCCGCAGGTAGTCCGCCGCGCCGTCGTAGACTTCCAGTGTGCGGGCTATATTGGGATCACGGTAGGAAAGCAGGGTGAGGATGCCGGAAAGACGGTCAAAAGAGCAAAAGGCTCCATATGCGCCGCCCTGGACGCGCACTCGATCCCACAAATACGCCATGCGCAGATGGCGCAGGATGACGTTGATGGACCCGTGGTAGCAGTAGCCGAGTTCAAACAGGTTTGCGGCCTTGCCGACGTAATTTACCTGGGCAGGCACACAGAAGGCTTCAGCGTTCGGCATGGCCGGACACAGCCAATCGTCGGCAGTAGCAGCGGCACGTTGCGGCAGCCGGGAAAGCAGGGTGTCCGCCAATGGTTCGACGAGCGCAGCGAGTTCCGCAGTGCAGGTAAGATTCAAGAGCACCCCGTCATTGCGCATCAGGAGCCGATGCAGCGTTTGCAGATCCTGTCGGCAGGCCTCCCATTCCCGGCCAAACTTTTCGGCGCCTGCGCGGAGGTAGTCAAGGTACGTGACGCCGCCGCTGAGTTCGGCAAGCCAGGACGAGACGTGGAACCGGGAGCGCAAGCGGGCGGCGACCATGCCGTGCCCGGCAGGTACGAGCGAATGTTCCAGGCGGGCCTTTTCTTCAAGCAGCATTTGCGCGAAGCGTTCCGGCTGCTCGAAGTCGGGCTGGAACATGATTTCCTGCATCAGCTCGAAGAGATCGTCGAACTTGTCCCGCGTCGCCTTGGCATGCACCGAAAGGAAGGCCAGCGTGCCCTGTTGCTTCAGGCTTGCCGAGAAAAAAGGCTGCGCATCCAGGCCGCCGGTCTTGGCGGCTATGCGCATGCCAAGTTCCACAAAGTCGCGGCGTTGGGTGCCTATTTCGGTCAAGGCCCTGGCAAAGAGCGGCATAAGGGGAATCAGGCGCTGCGGCACGGCGGTCAACGGCAGCAGAAATTCGAGATAGGCGATGCCCGAAGTGTCGAGATCATGGAACAGCACAGGCATGGAACCAACGCGGCGCTCTTCGAGCGGAATGGGGGCATTGCGCTCCGGTAGATCCGCAAGCTCCAGTCCCGGAATGGCGGCCAGGGCTTCCGGGCTGTCCGGCGTCGCCTGGCCGGCGCGCAGTTTCCGCGTCCCGACAATAAAAGAATTGCGTTCTTCCACGGTACAATGCTCGCGCAGAGCCTGAAGGCTGGCCGTTTCAGCCTCTTCCCGCCGATGCGCCAGCCCGGCGTCGGGCGTCAGCAGCACGGTGGCACGGTGCGTGTTCTCAAGCAGCCAGTTTCCGACAAGCGTTTCAAAAAGCCTTTCACCCGCGGAAAGCCGCTTTTTGATGGCCGCCAAGGGGGCTTCATAACAGAGAGGGGCCAGCGGGTCGCCGTCATACAGCCAGGTGGAGAGGCTGCGCACCATGGCCGCAAGACCCCGTGGAAAGCGGCCGCTGTTGTTTTCACGCAGGGTGAATTCCGTACTGTTCACCGCAGCTTCCACCGCATCGGGATCAATGCCTTCTTCAGCAAGTTCGGCCAGGGCGTCAAAAATCAGGGTTTCCACTGCAGCATAGGCATTGGCGTCAATGCCCTTGAGGCCGACAGAAAAGTACATCTGTTGCAAGTCCATCTCAAGGCCCACTCCGGCAAGATCTTCCCCCAGGCCGGATTCAATCAGCGCGCGGCGCAAAGGCGAACCCGGCAGGCCAAGCAGGATGTGTTCCAGCATTTCTAGGGCAAGCCCTTCTTCAGTATTGCCGTTTTCGCAGAGCAGCCAGATTACGGTGAGCATGGCGCGCGCTTCATCTTCTCCCGCTGCATAGGAATGTTCGATAAGCCGGGGGGTGTCGCGGCGCGGCTGGAGAGGAATATGGGAATCCACAGGCGCAGCCGCAAAGCGCTTTAGTTCATTGGCCAGACATTCCAGACGGCGTTCTTCCGGGTCATCGCCCCAAAAAAAGAAACGAGCGTTCGAAGGGTGGTAATAGCGGGTGTGGAAAT
>JAIRVN010000128.1 GCA_031253875.1 Deltaproteobacteria bacterium
ATAAGTTTGCCGAGTCCCAAGGTGCCGGCCAGGGAACAGGCCTCGTGGGAGATGCCTTCCATCAGGCAACCGTCGCCCAAAAACACATAACAGTGGTGGTTCACCACCTCGAAGCCGGGACGGTTGAATTCCTGCGCCAAAAGCCTTTCGGCAAGGGCCATCCCCACGGCCGAGGCTATGCCCTGCCCCAGCGGGCCGGTACTGATTTCCACTCCCGGAGTCAGGCCATGTTCCGGATGTCCGGGCGTTTTGGATCCAAATTGCCGGAAATTCTCCAGTTCACTCATCGGCAGGTCATAACCGGTCAGATGCAGCAAGGCATAGAGCAGCATGGACGCGTGGCCGTTGGACAGCACAAAGCGATCCCTGTCCGGCCAGTCCGGATTTACCGGGTTGTGGCGCAATACATGGCGCCACAAGGCTTCGCCCATATCCGCCATCCCCATCGGCGCGCCGGGGTGCCCTGAATTCGCCTTTTCAACCGCATCCATCGCGAGTGCGCGTATGGCGTCAGCCAACTGTTTCCGTTGCATTCCGCCTCCCATGATCATTTTGTCGTCCCCGCAGCCTTCTCAAACGCCGCGCGACGTTGCGCATACGGAGGAAAATTGAAAAAGGCCGAGCCCGAAACCAGCACATCCGCGCCGCTACGCAACAATTCAGCGACATTGTCCGGTTCCACGCCCCCATCTATCTGGATTTTCACATTCAGGCCGCGAGCGTCCAATATTTCCCGCAAGTTCCTGATTTTCGCGTAGGTCGGGAACAAAAAACGCTGTCCTCCGAAGCCGGGGTTGACGCTCATGACAAGCACCATATCAACATCGTCCAACACATATTCAAGCAGGGAGAGCGGGCTCGCCGGATTCAGGGCCACGCCGGCCTGCATGCCCAGGCGGCGGATTTCCGCCAGCACGCGCTGCAAATGCAGGGTCGCCTCGGCATGCACGATCAGCATATCGGCGCCCGCATCCCTGAACGCGGCCAGATGGCGTTCCGGCGCTTCGATCATCAGGTGAACGTCAAAAAAAAGCCCGCTCCGCTGCCGCAACGAGGCAATGACCGGAGGACCGACGGTAATGTTCGGCACGAAGCTGCCATCCATAATATCCCAGTGTACCCAGGACAGGCCGGCCTCCTCAAGCGCGGCAAGCTCTTCCGCCAGTCTGCCGAAGTCGGAAGAAAGCAGGGAGGGGGAAAGGATCATATGTTCCGCTCACAGGATTTGCTGGTCATCGTATTACGCGTGGGGCTGCAAAAGCTGTTTCAGCATTTCAAGTTCCTCAACGCACTCCTGCAGCAGTTCTCCCTGGGCCGCAGGCGCCGGCGCGGCCTTCAACGGCACCAGGTGGGCAAGACCGATGCGGCTGTGTTCCTCGTGTTCCAAAACACGCCGGGCGCCGTCGATGGTCATGCCGTGTTCGTGCAGCAGCGACTGGATGCGCCGCAACAGGGTTACATGCTTTTCCGTGTACAGGCGCTGCCCTTTCCCGGTACGCAGGGGCACAAGTTGGGGAAATTCGCTCTCCCAAAAACGCAGCACATAGCTCTTGAGCCGCAGGATGTCGGCGACCTCGCCGATACGGTAGGTTGTGGCCCCAGATGAGGGTTCCAAAGCTGTCATGCCCTCCCCGTTCTTGTCCAATCCAACCCGGCATGGCGGAAGAACGCGCCCGCCCCGGAATCATATCCGCGCGCCAAGGGTCTGTCGCAACGATTGTGCCACCTTTTCCCGTTCCTTGTCCACCTCCGCATCCTTCAGGGTGCGGGCCGCGTGCCTGAAAGTGAGGCGGAAAGTCAGGTTGCGTGCGTCGCTATCTTTTTGTTCAAAAAGATCTATAAGATGTGCGTGTTCCAGCAGGTCAAGTCCCATGCCGCGGATATGCGCGAGCACCGCATCCGCGCGCATGTCGCCGCCGATAACCGTAATGTCCCGCCGGACAGGAGGAAAGACCGGCAGCGGAACAAAGCGCACCTTGGCCGCATGGTGCAGTTCATATGCCAGGTCCAAATCCACTTCAGCCAGCCAGACATCTTTGCGGGCGTGGAAGGCATCCGCAATCTCGGGCAATACGCGTCCCATGCGGCCAAAGAGCCTGTCTCCCAGTGCGATATGCACGCAGGGCGCGAGGTGGTCCCGGTCGGCAGCCGTACTGCAGCTCGGCTGCGGCAGATGGAAGGCGGCGCACAGGTGTTCCACCAATCCCTTCAGATCGTGATAATCCGCCTCTTCTCCCCTGTGGGGCCACGCGGAATCGAAACGCTGGCCGTACAGCAGAAGCGCCAGCCTGCCGTATTCCCGCGCCGTGGTTTCTGAAGCGGCATCCGCTTCGAAGATGTGCGCCAGTTCGAACAGGCGCAGCCCCTGCGCTCCCTGGGCGAGGTTGTGGCGCAGATTCTGCAACAGGCCTGGCGCCAGCGCGGTGCGCAACACATCCTGTTCGGCGGAAAGCGGGTTCATGATCGAAATGCGGCCTTCAGCGGACAGGCGCAGCAGGTCAAGATCCGCATGCCCGACAAAGCTGTAGTTGACCGCTTCGTTCAGGCCGAGGCCACAGGCCCAATTTTTGACCCGGCTCCAGAAAGCATATTTGGATTCCCGAAGTGCGGCAGCGTCAAGCGAACGCGCCACGCGGGGCAGCTCCGGCGCGATATTGTCCAGCCCGTAGACGCGTCCGATTTCTTCAATCACGTCCGCCTCGCGTTCCAGATCGTGCCGCCAGCTCGGAGCATGCACCGTCCAGACATCCCGGTGTTCCTCGATCTTGCAGCCGAGGCCGTTCAAGGCGTCACGGCAAAAAGTCCTGTCCAGGGAAAGACCCAAAAGGGATTCCGCCCGGCGCGGACGGAAGGAAATCGCCGGCGCCTTCCACGGTTTGGGTTCCGCGCGGCACACGCCGGGGCGCGCGACGGCGCCGGAAAGTTCCGCCATCAACGCGCACGCGCGGTTCATGGCCAGGGTATTGGCCGCCTGATCGACCCCGCGCTCGAAACGGTAGGAAGCTTCGCTGCTCATGCCCAGGCGGCGTGCCGTGCGACGGATGGTCGCCGGACGGAAAATCGCGCTTTCCAGAAAAATGCGGCTGCTGCCCGTGGTGATTTCCGTCGCCTGCCCGCCCATGACCCCGGCCAAAGCCACAGGGCGCGCCCCGTCGCGGATGAGCAGGTCTCCTTCCACAAGCGCGCGTTCCTGGCCGTCCAGGGTCAGGATGCGTTCGCCCTGTCCGGCAGCGGAAACAACAATCCTGCCGTCCCGCAGCTTGTCCAGATCAAAAGCGTGCAGGGGCTGCCCCCATTCCAGAAGCACATAGTTTGTGACGTCCA
>JAIRVN010000189.1 GCA_031253875.1 Deltaproteobacteria bacterium
TACGGCGACCTGACGGACAGCGCCAATCTCATCAGCCTGGTGCAGAAAATCCAGCCGGATGAAATCTACAATCTCGCCGCGCAGAGCCATGTGCGGGTATCTTTCGACACTCCCGAATACACGGCGAATGTCGATGCGCTTGGCACCCTGCGCGTGCTGGAAGCTGTACGCCTGCTGGGACTGACGCAAAAAACCCGCATTTACCAGGCCTCCACCTCGGAATTGTATGGCCTGGTGCAGGAAGTGCCGCAAAAGGAAACAACGCCCTTTTATCCCCGTTCCCCCTATGCCTGCGCCAAACTCTACGGATATTGGATTACCGTCAATTACCGCGAAGCATACGGCATATACGCTTGTAACGGCATCCTCTTCAACCATGAATCCCCCATGCGCGGCGAAACGTTTGTGACGCGCAAGATTACGCGCGGTTTGGCGCGTATTGCGTTGGGATTGGAAGACTGCCTCTACATGGGCAATGTAAACGCCCTGCGCGACTGGGGACATGCCCGCGACTACGTGCAAATGATGTGGCTCATGCTTCAGCAGGAAACGCCGGAAGATTACGTCATTGCGACTGGCCGGCAGCATTCTGTACGCGAATTCATTGAAGCGGCGGCGGCATGCCTGGGATTGTCCCTGGTCTGGGAAGGCCGGGGAATCGATGAACTGTGCAAGGTGGCCGCGTTTGACAAAAGTGTGTTGAGCAGGTTGCTTGCCAGGCAGATGAGCGGTGAAATCACCGCCACGCGCGAGGCGTTTTTGGAGGATTTGGTGCGCAAGCTTGTGCAAAATCCCGCCCTGGAGCGGGGCCATGTGCTGGTGCGCATCGACCCGCGTTATTTCCGCCCCACGGAAGTGGAAACCTTGTTGGGCGACCCGGAAAAAGCCAAGGCAAAATTGGGGTGGCAGCCTGCTGTCACGTTTACCGAGTTGGTGCGGGAAATGGTGGAGGAGGATTTTGCCCAGGCCCGGCGTGACAGCTTGTGCTTGCATGCCGGCTTTGATGTGCACGAGGTGCGGGAATGATCCGCACGCCGCCCATGACGCCTGAGAGCCGTGTGTATGTCGCCGGACATCGGGGTCTGGTGGGCGGGGCCATTGTCCGCGCGCTCCAGATGCAGGGCTTTGCCGATATTCTCGTCCGTGCCGGCACGGAACTTGATTTGCGGGAGCAGCAGGCCGTGCGCGACTTTTTTGCGCGAGAAAAGCCGGAATACGTCTTTCTCGCTGCTGCCAAAGTGGGCGGAATTCACGCCAATGCCGCATATCCTGCCGAATTCATCCATGACAATCTGTGCATCCAGAACAACATCATTGAGGCGGCCTACCGCAACGGCTGCAAAAAACTCCTTTTTCTCGGCTCGTCGTGCATCTATCCCAAACTGTGCCCGCAGCCCATCAAGGAAGAGTATCTGCTTACCGGCACGCTGGAACCGACGAACGAAGGATACGCGCTGGCCAAAATTGCGGGCATACGCATGTGCCAAGCCTACCGGCGGCAATACGGCTTTGACGCCAGAGCCGCCATGCCGACAAACCTCTACGGTCCGGGCGACAATTTTCACCCGGAAAACAGCCATGTGATTCCCGCGCTTATGCGCCGCTTTCACACAGCAAAAACGGCGCACGCGCCGGAAGCCGCCATATGGGGCAGCGGCACGCCGCGCCGGGAATTTTTATACGTGGACGATCTTGCCGAAGCGCTCGTCTTTTTGATGCGGAACTATTCCGACGCGCAACATGTCAATGTAGGCTGCGGCCGCGATATGACCATCCGGGAACTTGCGGAACTGACGGCGAAAACAGTGGGTTTCTCCGGGAATATCGTATATGACGCCGGCAAGCCGGACGGCACCCCGCAAAAACTGTTGGATGTGAGCAAACTCACGCATATGGGCTGGAAGGCCGGGACAAATCTGCCGGAAGGGCTTGCGGCCACGTATGCCTGGTATCTTGACCAGGAGCATCTCCGGCAATAAGGGCTTGCCCCTATATGGCGCTCTGGGCGCGCAGAGCCTCGGCCTGGGCATGGGAACTCAGCGCGTCCACCAGCGGCTGGATTTCACCCAGCATAATTTTGTCGAGCGCGTACAGGGTCAGGTTGATGCGGTGATCGGTACAGCGGCCCTGCGGGAAGTTATACGTGCGGATGCGTTCCGAACGGTCGCCGGAACCGACCTGTGCCTTGCGGTCAGCGGCCATTTCCGCATTCTGGCGTTCCTGCTCGGCCTGCAGGATGCGCGAAGCCAGCACCTTCATGGCTCTGGCCTTGTTCTTGTGCTGCGATTTTTCGTCCTGGCAGGTGACTACGATGCCAGTGGGGATATGCGTGATGCGCACCGCTGATTCTGTCTTGTTCACATGCTGGCCGCCGGCGCCGGACGCGCGGTACACGTCAATGCGCAGGTCGTCCGGCCGGATGTCCACATCCACCTCCTCGGCTTCAGGCATCACCGCCACAGTGGCCGCCGAAGTATGAATGCGGCCCTGGGTTTCGGTGGTGGGCACACGCTGCACGCGATGCGTTCCGGCCTCAAACTTCAGACGGCTGTATACCCTGTGTCCGCTAATCAACACGATGACTTCCTTGTAGCCGCCGGTTTCCGAAGGCGATTCGCTGAG
>JAIRVN010000028.1 GCA_031253875.1 Deltaproteobacteria bacterium
TTTGCGGGCGTTGCCCACCGGAGAACGGCGTCCCCTCTGTCCCCAGTTTTTGTCATATTCTGCGGCAGTCATACGCTCATAGCCTTCCGCAACCCGCTGTCTGCCGACAAGAACGGCAGAGGTTGGAGGGCAAGGAGCGGTATACTGTTCTCCGAAGTCCGTGGTTCTGGCTCCATAGGGACAAGCCTTGAGGCAGGCTCGACAACCGATGCAGCGTTCATACGCAATCACTGTCACGCCGCTGTCATCGGCTTTCCAGGTGGCAGTTACCGGGCATACTGGCACACAGGGCGGGTTGGCGCACTGCATGCATGGCCTGGGCAAAAAACTTCGCGCCACATGCGGAAAAGTTCCCCGTTCTGTTTCAATGACCGGCCTGTACACCACGCCGGGCGGCAAAGTGTTTTCGGACACGCAGGCTACCGTGCAGGCGTGACAGCCGATGCACTTGCCTTGGTCAATGACCATGCCCCAGCGGACTTGTCCCTTTGCAGTAAGGGCTTTTTTGAGATCCGCCTGCATTCGCGCCAGCGGATCTGCCTTGGGAAGTGGGTGTGCCATTAGGATGCTCCTTCGGTCTGGTGAAAGGGCAAAATGGAATTATCGCGGCCGTATGCAAAAAGCCTTCTTGAAAAATCCTCTTACTCTACCCATGCTTGACATACTTCAAAAGATGATGAATTGTCAATTCATGGAAATAAAATGCGCCACTAGCATTTTTGAAGCTCTATCGTCGGAATCACGTCTGGAGGTTTTCCGTCTGCTCGTGAAACACGCGCCGGACGGCCTGGTTGCCGGAGAAATAGCCCGGCAACTTGATATTCCTTCGACCAATCTGTCCTTTCACCTGAAAGCCTTGCTCCACAGCCGCCTCATCAACATGGAGAAGGAAGGGCGCTTCTGGCGCTACCGCGCTAATATTCCCCTGATGTTGGAAACCATTGCCTATCTGACGGCAGAATGCTGTTCCGGCAAGCCTGAACAGTGCCAGGCGTACCGGACGGAAAGCAGCGTTGCGTCGGAGTTCCTGCCGACTTTTTGTGAAGACAAAAAATCGTAATGTGGAGGATATTATTATGAATTCACAGGATAAAAACGTTACAAATGCACAGATCAGGGAAACCGTACGCACCGGATACGCGGCCATTGCCACGGGGCAACAGTCTTGCTGCAGCGGTAGCGGTTGCTGCGGCTCAGTCGATCCCACCCAATTGGCAAAGGCCGTGGGCTACGAAGCGGAAAGCCTCGCCAATCTGCCTGACGGCGCGAACATGGGGCTTTCCTGTGGTAATCCCGTAGCTATAGCGGCTTTGCAAGAAGGGCAAATAGTGCTTGACCTTGGCAGCGGCGGCGGTTTTGACGTGTTCCAGGCCGGCGAGAAGGTGAAGGCTTCCGGACGGGTCATAGGGGTGGACATGACCCCGGAAATGCTTGCCAAGTCCCGCAGGAACATTGAGCACTACCGGCAGCACACGGGTTTGGACAACGTGGAGTTCCGTCTGGGCGAGATCGAATATCTTCCCGTACCGGATGCCAGTGTTGACGTGGTGCTTTCCAACTGTGTCATCAATCTTTCCCCGGACAAGCCCCAGGTCTGGCGTGAAGTCTTCCGCGTGCTCAAGCCAGGCGGCAAAGTGTCGGTATCCGACCTTGCCCTGTTGAAGCCTCTTCCTGAAAACATTCGGGAAATGGCGGCGGCCCTGGTTGGCTGCGTGGCCGGGGCCGTGCTGGTGGACGACACCAGGGCAATGTTGGGAAAAATTGGCTTTACCACCATCGCCCTGACTCCCAAGCGGGGCTATGTGCGGAACATGCAGGAATGGAATGATCCTCTATACAAACAAATCGCGGAAGCATTGCCGAAGGGCGAGGAAATAGCGGATTACGTTGTCAGCCTGGACATTGAGGCACGGAAGTAAACACGATTTCCGGCGGTGTTCGCCTGCTTTCTCTATACACCGGCAAAGGTCTGGATGCCGCAATGCCGCATCCCGGAGCATAACGTGGAATTGCCAGAGGCAGATTTACTTTTAATGATGCGTTTTGGACAATATTTCTCATTGACGACGTAAGCATGAACCTCCTGAAAAATCATTGGAATTAAATCATGTGGATTGTACGTCTTGCCCTGCGCCGCCCATATACATTCGTGGTAGCCGCTCTGGTGCTGCTTCTCCTGACCCCATTGGTACTGCTGCGAACGCCGACTGACATATTCCCCGTCATCAACATCCCGGTCGTCAGCGTGGTGTGGATGTACAATGGTCTGAACGCCCAAGAGATAGAGGAGCGCATCGTCTACAACCACGAGCGCATGCTCATGACCTTAGTCAACGATATCGAACACCTGGAATCCACATCCTACAACGGCGCGGGGGTGATCAAGGTGTTCCTCCAGCCTGGGGCTTCCATTCCCGGCGCCGTGGCCCAGATTACGGCCAGTAGTCAGACCATCATGCGGCTCCTTCCGCCTGGCGCCACACCGCCAGCTATCATTCAATACAATGCAGCCACGGTCCCGGTCCTCCAGTACAGTCTGGCGAGCAAAAAGTTCTCCGAGCAGGAACTTCAGGACATGGCCATGAATCAAGTCCGGATCGGTCTCGCGACGGTTCAGGGCGCTTCCGTACCGTATCCGTATGGTGGCAAGGCGCGAATCGTGGCCGTGGACATCGACCTGGCCGCGCTGGAGGCGAAAAGTCTGGTTCCGCTGGATGTGGTCAACGCCTTCAGCGCGCAAAACTTGATTCTACCCAGTGGTACGGCCAAAATCGGAGCAACCGAGTATAATATCTCTCTCGATAGCAACTTGGCGACCTTGGAGGCGCTCAATGATCTTCCGATCAAGACCACCAACGGGGCCGTGATCCGCATCCGGGATGTCGCCCAAGTGCATGACGGGTATCAGCCCCAACAGAATGTCGTCCGTTTGGACGGGGTGCGCGGGGTGTTGCTCACCGTCCTCAAAAGCGGCACAGCTTCGACCCTGCGGGTAGTGGACGGGGTGAAAAAGGCCATGCCCAGGATCCTGAGCGGCCTTCCGCCCGAGCTTGAGGCCAAGGAATTCGCGGATCAATCCTTGTTCGTCCGGGCGGCCATTGACGGCGTCATGAAGGAAGGCCTGATCGCCGCAGCGATGACCGCGATGATGATCCTGCTCTTTCTGGGATCCTGGCGAAGCACCTTCATCATCGCGTTGTCCATTCCCCTTTCGATTCTGACCTCTTTGGCCTTGCTCAGCGCGCTTGGCGAAACTATCAACCTCATGACGCTGGGCGGGCTTGCTCTGGCTGTCGGCATACTCGTAGACGACGCCACCGTGGAGATCGAGAACATCCACCGGCAAATGGCCCTGGGAAAACCAAACATTCAGGCCATCCTCGACGGCGCTCAGGAAATCGCCCTCCCGGCCTTTGTCTCCACGCTGTGCATCTGCATCGTGTTCGTACCCATGTTTTTTCTTACCGGGGTTGCCCGCCACCTGTTCGTACCCTTGGCCGAAGCGGTGATTTTTGCCATGCTGGCAAGCTACGCGCTGTCCAGGACGCTGATTCCCACCCTTGTCATGTGGTTCTACCGCAACATCGAGTACCGGGGGCATGCGCCTGATCCCGGCGCTTTTTCTCCGTGGCTGCGTCCGTTCGTACTCCTGCAACACGCCTTTGAAAAAGCTTTCACCCGGTTTCGGGAAGGCTACCGGACGCTGCTGGATGCCGTCCTGGCGCATCGGATTTTCTGCTTGTTTTCTTTTCTGGCATTTTGCGCCGGTTCCTGGCTCCTTATTCCGTTGCTTGGCCAGGATTTTTTTCCCTCAGTGGACGCGGGCCAGTTCAGGCTGCATGTGCGGGCGCCCGGCGGTACGCGCATTGAGGAAACCACAAGGCTCGTCGAACACATCGGAACCGTAATCAGGGAAGTCATCCCTGCAAACGAACTCGGCGGCATACTCGACAACATCGGCATGCCTTCCGGAGGCATCCCCCTTACCTACATTGACAACGGGCTCACAGGGACAGGCGATGCGGACATCCTCGTGTCCCTGAGTCACGAGCACCGGCCCACAAGCGAATACACGCGCCAGTTGCGCCTTCGCCTGAATCACGAGTTTCCGGGCGTCACCTTCTATTTCCTGCCTGCCGACATCGTGAACCAGACCATCAACTTCGGACTCCCCGCCCCGTTCGACATCCAGATCGTGGGCAGAGACAGAGAAAAAAGCCGGGCCATAGCGGCCAATATCATGGAGAAAATACGCCAGATACCCGGAGTGGTCGATGTGCGGATACAGCAGCCCGCGAACCAGCCGGAACTCCATTTTACCGTGGAGCGCACCAAGGCCTCCCAGCTTGGCCTTTCCGCACGTGACATAGCCAACTCGGTTCTCCTGAGCCTCAGCGGCAGCGGCCAGTCGCAGCCGAACTATTGGCTCAATCCCAAAAACGGGATTCAATACCTCGTGAATATACGGGTACCGGAATATCAAATAGACTCTATCGCCGCTCTCAACTCAATACCGGTCAGCGCGGCTCAAGCGGATGGAACCGGCCCCCAAATACTCGCCAACGTGGCGTCCCTTGAACGAGCGAACGGCTCGCCGATCTTCTCCCACTACAATGCCATGCCGGTGATCGATGTCTTCGGCGGAGTAAGCGGCCGTGACCTGGGAGGAGTGCTGGAGGACATCACGCCCATCATTGCGCAGGCAAAAAAAGAGCTGCCGAAGGGAAGCTTCATCATGCTGCGCGGTCAGGCCGAGACGATGCATACCAGCTTCACCGGTCTGGCTATCGGGCTGGCGCTGGCGATAGTGCTTGTGTACCTGCTTCTGGTCGTCAATTTTCAAAGCTGGCTCGACCCCTGCATCATCATTACCGCCCTGCCCGGAGCTTTGGCCGGAGTGGCCTGGGGCCTGTACCTCACGTTCACCACGCTGAACGTACCGGCCCTGATGGGAGCAATCATGAGTATGGGCGTGGCCACCGCGAACTCGATCCTGGTGGTAAGTTTCGCACGCACACATCTCCGGAACGGCTTCGACCCCTCGGCATCGGCACTGGAAGCCGGCGTAGGACGCTTGAGACCGGTTCTCATGACGGCGCTCGCCATGATCATCGGCATGCTCCCCATGGCCTTTGCCCTTGGTGAAGGAGGCGAGCAGAACGCCCCGCTGGCCAGGGCCGTGATCGGCGGTCTGGTTTTCGCCACGCTGGCCACTCTCTTTTTCGTCCCTGCGGTGTTCAGCCTGCTGCACCGGAATTCTCCGCAGGATTCCGTGTCCAATCCGGAAACAGTACGCGAACAATAAGGATGCTGCCATGAACGTCAAGCGCGGCTTGTCCGTGGAAACCACACAAGCCTCCAATACGGAAACAAACGGAAAAAAGGCTGCAAAGAGAATTTCTTTCGTCGTGCCCGGTGTGTTGACAGTACTCATTCTCGGCGTGGCCATCGGGCTTATGCCTCGTTTGCTTCACAAAAATACGTTGGTCGCAGAGACGCGCAAGCTCGCTGTTTCATCTGTGGCGCTTGTCTCGCCGGCTCCGGGGCAGTCCACGGCCGGCCTGCCGTTGCCTGCCGAGATCAAAGCCTGGGCCGAAGCCTCAATCTATGCCCGCGTCAACGGCTATCTCGTGAAGAGATATGTGGACATCGGATCCCAGGTTACGGAAGGCCAACTGCTGGCCGAAATCGATACCCCGGAACTGGACCAGGAGCTCGCCCGCGCCAAGGGCCAGTTGGTGCAGGCGGAAGCGGCTGTCGAGCTGGCCGGACTGTATTCCGCCCGTTGGGCGTTCCTCCTGAAATCGGGCTTCATCAGCGACCAGGAGAACGCGGACAAACAGGCCGACCTCAAACTCAAGGCCGCCGCCGTGGACTCGGCGCGGGCCGAGGTGCGCAGACTGGAGAAACTTCTGTCCTTCAATCGCCTGACAGCCCCATTCGAAGGGACAATCACAGTCCGTAATATAG
>JAIRVN010000144.1 GCA_031253875.1 Deltaproteobacteria bacterium
GCAGGCAGGCCGTCTATGCGCTGGGCGTGCGGGGGGCCGAAAAAATGCGTCAGAAGTCCGCTTGCCGAATCGCGCCGCTCTTGTCGGGACTGCGGCATGGAAGACTACTCCTCTTGCAATGGATGCTGTCTGATTCTATGCTATGACACTGTGCCCCGCAAGCGGCAAGATATCTCGCATCAAGAAGCATATCGCTACAAGGAAATGCCCATGCAACGCACCCTGATCGCCGCCGTTCTGCAGGCGCATGCTCCCCAAAGCTCCGTCACGGTCTGCGGCTGGATCCGCACCCGGCGCAACGCCAAAGGGTTTTGCTGTCTGGAACTCAATGACGGTTCCTGTCTTGCCACTGTGCAATGCATCGTTGATGAAGGAACCCCGGCCTTCACCGCTCTTGGCGCCGCCAACACCGGCGCCGGGCTGCGCGTTGAAGGCAGCCTTGCGGCATCTCCCGGCCGAGGCCAGGCATGGGAGCTGCGCGTCATGAACGTCGAAGTCTATGGTGTGGCTGATCCGTAAAGTTTTCCTTTGCAGAAAAAACGCCATTCCGACGAATTTCTGCGCGGCATAGCCCATTTGCGTCCCCGCACCAACAAATACGGAGCCGCGTTTCGCATCCGTTCCGAAGCGGCGTATGCCGTACATGATTTTTTTCGTTCCAAACATTTCCACTATGTGCATACCCCCATTCTGACCAGCTCCGACTGCGAGGGAGCGGGTGAACTGTTCCGCGTAACCACTTTGCCGCCGGGCGCAAAGGATGCGTCGGACGACTTTTTCACCAAAGAGTGCCGTTTGACGGTCTCCGGCCAGTTGGAAGCCGAAGCGCTGATCTTCGGTCTTGGCAGGGTCTATACCTTCGGCCCGACTTTCCGGGCGGAGAATTCCAATACTCCGCGCCACGCCGCGGAATTTTGGATGATTGAGCCGGAAATGGCCTTTGCGGACATCTTTGACAATATGGAACTGGCCGAAGGTTTGGTGCGCCACATCATTACCCATGTTCTCGGGCACTGCGCTGCGGATCTCGACCTGTTCAACCGTTTTGTCGATACAGAACTCATTGCCCGGCTTGAAAGCATGATTAAAGAACCCTTTGCCCGCATGTCCTATGCCGAGGCCGTGGACGCGCTCCGCAAAAACGAAAGGCGTTTTGAATTCCCTGTGCTGTACGGCATGGATCTGCAAACGGAGCACGAACGCTATTTGGCCGAGGAACTGCACAAAAAACCTGTGGTCGTTTACGATTATCCTAAGGATATCAAGGCGTTCTACATGCGCTTGAATGATGACAGCGAAAGCGTGGCTGCCATGGATGTCCTGGCGCCGCGCATCGGCGAGCTCATCGGCGGCAGCCAGCGCGAAGAGCGCCTGGACGTATTGGAATCACGCATCCGTGAAATGGGCCAAAACCCTGAAGACTATTGGTGGTATCTGGATCTGCGACGTTTCGGCAGTGTGCCGCACGCGGGCTTCGGCATGGGCTTTGAGCGCCTGCTCATGATGCTCACCGGCATCGGCAATATCCGCGATGTCATACCTTTCCCGCGCACGCCGGGAAGCCTGGAATTTTGAGCGCCGGAGCCTTGAAGAAGCTGACTCTCCCCTAAAATCCCCAAGCGGACAACGTAAGCCGCGTAAAGCCCTGTTGCTGCGCCAGCATGTCGAGGGGAAGCGACTCCAGATCATCCAGAACCGGCAGGGACACTCTGTCGGCATATTCGCGAAAGTCCGCCAGCTTGATATACGCTTTGCAGCTCCGGCATACATACACCGCGTAGCCAGGCTGGATATCCGCCGTGAACACGCCGAGTTTGTCGTTGTCGTGTTCCTGGCAGAAGGGGCAGCCGAGGCGCGGAACCCGGTATTCCAGGCGACACAGGGAACAACTGTGGTAACGGAAACCTTCTTTGTCCGTCAGCTTGCCGATCAACGGCGGATTGCCGCACAAGGGGCAGTGTCCGTGCGGCCAGATCTCATGCGTACGAAGGCGATGTGCCAGGACAGCATGCAAGCGCGTGAAACTGGGCGCCAAGCTGCTGAGAGCGAGGAAACGTGGCAAAGCCGGAGCATCGGGCAGGTATCCGGCCCAATGCTCAAAGAACGTCGCATCGTTTTTCAGTAGCGCCTCAAAGACTTGGGCAGGGCGCATACTGCCCTCCGAGCCCGGCTTTCCGGCCAGAGCCCTGTGTATTTTTTCGGCACTCGTGCCCAAACTGTCGCCGCGCTCGCGCAGCATGTCCAGAATCTTCCGGAAAACCAGCGCTCCACGTCTTTCCGGAAGAGGAATGTGTTCGGGAGACAGCAGGGGCGCACCTTGACGGTGCACTATTTCCGGCGCCACCTTGTCCTCTGGAAGGACGAAGGGCGCTGTCGCCATGGCCGTACAGGCCCGTAATTGTATCTGGCTGGTCCGAGCTACCAGGTCAAACAGTTCGTCCGGTATCCAGTCCCTGCCGCGCAAAGATTCGAGCTTGCCCGCAAGCATCTTGCGTGCCTGCGCATACGCGAATTTCATAAGCACTCCGCCTGCGAATCTATCCGTTTTGCCGCGACAAAGCAAAGAGAAAGAGAGGAAATGACCGAACTCCTATTATTCCGGTTGATAGGCGTCCCTGCGCCGAATTTTTTAGGGGTTTACTAATATGCAGATATAGAATAGACGTTATTAAGTCTGTTGGCAAAATATTTCCGAATTTCTCGCAACAGCACAACACATTCCTCGCAACCTCATCAGTAGGTGGAATCATGCTGCGTCAATTTTCAATCAGATTACGGATTATTGCCCTCATTATCCTTTTTACCGTCAGCAGCGCCGTGCTGCTCGCGGTCATTGTGGCAACGGGCAATATGCTTAAAAACCAGGGGATTGCCGACTCCGTCGCGATGATGTTGGAAGGGGAAAAAGAGAAGCTCATGGTGGGAACGCACACCGTGGCCCGCATACTCGGCAAAAAGCTTGAAGGCGTTGGCGATCCGAGGCAGCAGGCGGAAGCCATCGCCGCCTATATCAACGATATCCGCTTTGAGGAAGACGAATCCGGCTATTATTACGTTTACCGGGGCACCACGGTCTTTGTGCATCCCGTGCAGCCGCAGCTTGCGGGCAAAGACCTGAATGACACAAAAGACGTCAACGGCGTATATTTTGTTCGTGAACTGAACAATGAAGCGAGAAAAGGCGGCGGCTTCGTTTCCTATATTTTCGGCAAGCCGCTGCCTGGCGGCACAATGAAAAACGCCCCCAAGCTGGCCTATGTGGAAATGATACCGGGAACGGATCTGTGGGTTTCCGCAGGCGTCTACATTGATAATCTCGACAAACACAAGGCGCAGGTAGAGGAAACAATGTCCGCCAGTCTCTACCGGATTATGTATATCGTCCTCGGCGGCGCGGCTGCCGGAGGTCTGCTCCTGGTGCTGCCCCTGTGCGTGCTGATCGTCAAATCCCTCACAGGCCCCCTGAGAGAGACGACCCTTGCCGCCGAGCGTGTCGCCGCGGGTGATTTTAGTGTCGCCCTTTCCATCAGCGGCAAAGACGAAATAAGCGCGCTGCAAAAATCTTTGAGGCTTATGGTGCGGCAACTCATGTCCATGATCGCGGCAACGGAAGAAAAGAGCAAGGAAGCCGAACGTCAGGCCGCTGCCGCGTTACAGGCGCAACAAGAGGCCATGGAAGCCAAGGCTGCGGCGGAGAAAGCCAAAAAGGACGGCATGCACCAAGCTGCCGGCCAATTGGACGAAATAGTGACACATACAAGACAGACGGAGGAAAGACTGCTTGCATTGATCCAGGCGAGTTCCGATGGCGTGAAAGTCCAGCAGAAACATAGTCAGGAAACAGCCATGGGGATGGAACAGATGTCCGCCGCTGTGCATGACGTCGCGCGGAACACGGCTTCCGCCTCGAAAACCGCCGAGGAAACAAAGGAGAATGCGCAAGGCGGCGCCCGCATTGTCACCGACACCATCGCCGCGATCCATGAAGCAAGCGGCAAGGCGGATCTTATAGCCAAATCCATGGCCGCCCTGGACGAACAAGCCAAAAACATAGGGCAGGTTATGAATGTCATCAGCGATATAGCGGATCAGACGAACCTGTTGGCGCTCAACGCCGCCATCGAAGCGGCGCGGGCGGGCGATGCCGGACGGGGCTTTGCTGTTGTGGCGGATGAGGTGCGCAAGCTGGCGGAAAAGACAATGAATGCCACGCATGAAGTCGCTGCGGCCACCAAAGCCATTCAAGACAGCGCCTCGGCCAATCTCCGCGCCGTTGGGGAAGTTGTCGGGGCAACAGCCAAAAGCACGCAGTTGGCGCAGTCGGCGGGCGATTCCCTGAATTCCATTGTCGCGTTGGCTGATGCCAATGCGGCACAAGCTCAGGTCATCGCCAGCGCCTCTGAGGAACAATCCGCCTCCGCGGATCTGATCCGCCAGCGGACCGCCGAAGTAAGCCGCGTGGCAACGGATAATGCGGCATTGATGGTAGAAGCGGACAGCGCTGTTACTGAACTGGCAAAATCGATAAACCGGATAGTTGCGGTTATGGATTCTCTCAGCAAAGCCTAATAGACTATTCTTCTTTCTTTTCTTTTGCGCTTTCCGCGATGACCTTTTCAGCCACCGGCGGCGGCGCTTCTTCGTAATGGGCGAATTCCATGGTGAACACCCCTTGGCCGCCCGTCATGGAACGCAGGTCCGGCGCGTAGCGCAGCACTTCGTTCATGGGGATATGCGCTTTTATTTCCGTAATGCCCGCCTGGGATTCGGAACCGAGCACCTTGCCCCGCCGGGAGGATAAATCGCCTATGACATCGCCCATGTTCTCATCGGGCACGGACACGCTGAGCAGCACGATAGGCTCAAGCAGCATGGGCTTGAGCGTTTCCATGCCCTTTTTGAAGGCCAGAGATCCGGCGACTTTAAAGGCCATTTCCGAAGAGTCCACGGTATGGTAGCTGCCGTCGTAAACGCGCGCCTTGAAATCGACTACCTGGAAGCCGGCCAGGTAGCCGCGGGCGGCTGCTTCCTGAATGCCTTTGTCTATGGCTGGAACGTACTGGCGGGGGATGACGCCGCCCACAATGGCGTCTTCAAAGACGTAGCCGGAACCGCGTGGCAAGCCTTCCATTTCAATCCAGCAGTCGCCGAACTGCCCACGCCCGCCTGATTGCTTTTTGTGGCGGCCTTGCACCTGGCATTTGCCGCGTACAGTTTCGCGGTAGGGGACTTTGGGCGTCTTGAGCAGAATTTCCGTCTTGTAGCGGCGTTTGGCCTTTTCGACCGAAAGTTCGATATGCAACTGGCCCATGCCGGCAAGGAGAATATCCGCGGATTCTTCATCGCGGGAAAGGCGCAGGGTGATATCTTCGTCCAGCAGCTTTTGTACGGCGGCGTAGACCTTGTCTTCGTCGCCCTTTTCTTTCGGCGCCAACGCATAGGTGATGAGTTGCGGCGGAAGTGCGGCCATGGGCAGGATAAAAGACGCTTTGTCGTCGCACAGGGTATCGCCGGTACGGGTAGTTTTCAGTTTTGCCACCGCGACGATGGCGCCGGGTCCAAGGGTTTCCTTGACGGGAGTCTGGTTTTTGCCGGTCAGATAGTTGAGGCTGCCCAAACGTTCGTTTTCGCCGCTCCGCATGTTTTTCAGGTTGGATTCCGTGGAGATGGCGCCGGAAAGCACTCGTACCATGGAAAGCTGCCCTGCGAAGGGGTCGGCGATGGTTTTGAACACAAAGCAGGCCGCGGGTTCGTTTTCGGAAGAGAGGCGCTGCTTTTGTTCCATGTCCGTAAAAGGCATGCGGGCCAGAGGGGAGGGAAAAAACCGATCAATGGCCTGCAGCAGTTCGACGCCGCCTTTATTCTGGAGGGCGGCGCCCACGACGACGGGCACAAGCTGCCCGGCCAACACGCCTTTCCGCAGTCCCTGATCCAGTTCTTCGGGACTCAGTTCGCCTTCCTCCAGATATTTTTCCATGAGTGTTTCGTCGGATTCCGCGATATTTTCGATGGCGGCATCGCGCAAGCTTGTAACTTCCTTGCGCAGGGAATCGGGCGTCGCAGCTTCCTTGACCTTGCCGTTATCGCCGAAGAGATAGGCCTTGTCGGTAAAGATATCCACATAGCCCTTGAAATCTTCGCCATCCTTAATCGGCGCCTGCAAGACGACTGGCTTGATACCGAGCATGGCGGAAAGCCCGTTGAAGGCCATGTTGAAGTCCGAGCGATCACGGTCGAGTTTATTGATGAAAACCAGCGCAGGCAGGCCGGCGTTGCGTACCATGTTCCAGAGTTTTTTGGTGAGCGGGCGT
>JAIRVN010000146.1 GCA_031253875.1 Deltaproteobacteria bacterium
CGGACGTATAACCCGTGGATATAGTACCCCCAAGGCATGCGCGGCCTTGTACCGCCGGTGCAGGGTGAGAATCCTCATTGACACGGCCCTGCCTTCATTTTACGATATTACGCTTGAGATATCGGGAATTTTTTCCAAATTCTCCTTCCCAAGACCCCTCATCCCGACAGGAACCTCATGAGCCCACGGGCCGGCAAATATCTTTCCCGCTTTCTCCAACTCGGCGTTACCGCCCTGTGCTTCTGGTACCTGTTGCACGATCTGGACCTGGCGGCCCTTGGCGCGGCGCTGCTGGCCTTTTCTCCCTGGCATCTGGCCCTTGCCCTGCCGCTTTTCATGCTTTCGCTCCTGCCGTCCTGCCTGCGGCTGAATTTCCTGTGCGGCGGACGCAGCAGCCTGTACGTTTCTTCCAAGGCGCTGTTTTTCGGCTACGGAGTCAACAATCTGTTGCCCGCCAAACTGGGCGAAATAGCCAAGGCCGCATATCTGACCCGCGCAAAGGGCATTCCTGCGGCTGCCAGCCTGTGTGCGGTCTTCTGGGAACGTCTGGCCGACCTGAACGTCGTGTTGGCTTTTTCGGTGATCATCGGGCTGTGGTATGGCGTGACGCAATTGTATCTGCCGCTGCTATGCGGCATGGCGGCCCTCTGGACAGTGCTGCTGCTGCTTTTTCGTTTCCCGGACGCCTTCATGCGCATGACCCGCATTCTGCCCGCCGGGCGTTTGCGCGACTTTGCCGGCAGCACCATCGAGCGCCTGGGCGATGCGCGACAACGCCCCCAATGGCGCTGGCTGCTCGTGTATACCATAGCTGTGTGGCTTGCCTTCATTCTGTTCACTTTCTGGTTCTTTGCCGTTGTATGCGGCAACAACATCGGCGTCATGGGCGCGGCCCTGACGTGCATCGCCGGAGGCGTGGGCATGATTCTGCCTTCCATGCCGGCATCCCTGGGCGCATACGAGGCGGGCGTCGTGGCCGCTCTGACCATCCTCGGCGCGGACAAGGAGAGCGCCTTATCCGCGGCTCTGGCGCTGCACCTGATCAACATCATCCCGCCGGTGCTGTTTACCGGATATAGCGTGCTCTTCGAGCAGGTCGCGCTGCCCGGCGGACAAGAATCTTCCGCCTCCGGCGAAACGGATTCCGGTTCCGCGCCGTCATGATCCGGCTCAAGAGCATCCCCCAACGCCTCGGCTACGTGCTGTGCGCCCAATGGACACGCGACATCGCGTGGACGGCGTTTACCATTCTCCTGGCCAGGCACAGCCAGATCATCCTCGGACAGATAATGCTCGCCCTGTCTCTGGGTTACCTTGTGCGCATGGCCGTAGACGCGGGCATGAACGAATTTTTGCTTTCCAGCTTTGCCCGGCGTGACAGCCGTCCTCTCAGCCTGCTCGGCGAGATCACCTGGTTCAAACTCGGTCTGCTCGCCCTGGCTTTACTCGTCAGTTGGATCATCACCGGCATTCTGGGCTACGAATTCCGCCTGCGCATCATGGCGCTGGCCATTGCCGGAGGCCTCGGCATGGACGCGGTCACGGATTCCTTCTTCGCCCTGTGCCAGGCCAGAGGCAGACAGGATGTGGAAATGCGCATTCGCGTGCCCGCCGGCCTCATCGGCATCGGCTACGGCATTGTCTGCACCTTCGCCGATACGGGACCGATCTGGCTCGCGCTCTACAAACCCATCGAATCCAGCATTCTCATGCTCTTCGCCCTCAAGGCTCTGGATCGCAATCCCCTGGGCAGCTTTTCCATTGAGAGGCTCAGACAGCTCGGGCAACGCCTCAAGCTGGGCGTCATCTTCACCTGCATGGCCTTTTGCTCCATGTTCTACAACAAGCTCAACGTCTTTTTCCTGAAGACCCATGGCGGCAACGCCCAGGTGGGTTCCTACAGCGTGGCCTGGGAAACCGTGGACGGCATCTCCACTTTGGTTTCCGGCGCCTTGCTCGGTAAGGTTATCTTCCCCATGCTCACCAAGCTGTGGCATGAAAACGCGGAAGAATTCCGCAAACTGGCCGGACAGACCGCCCGCAGTCTCTGGGCCGTGGCCTTGCCCGTCATGTATCTGCTTTTTGTGGAAAGCGACCGCATCCTGGTGTTCATCTACGGTCCGCACTACGCGGACGCCTCGCTGACCCAGCGCCTGCTCACCCCCTGCGTTGCGACCGCCTTTTTGCACAATCTGGCCGCCTACGCCATGATCAGCATGCATCGCCAGCGGCTTTTGCTCTGGTGCTACGTGAGCGGGCTGGCGGCGAATCTGCTGTTGTGCATCCTGCTCATTCCCGCGTTCAAGCTGGAAGGCGCGGCCCTGGCACTGACCCTGACCAAGGTCTGGGTGGCCGTGCTGACGATCGGCTTTTTCCAGCATACGGCCCGGCCCATGAACTCCAGGCAGTGGCTGCTGCTGATCGGCGCGGCTTGCGCAGCCTTCGGCCTATGGCGCGGACTTGGCCCGTACCTGCCGCGCGAACTTACGGAGCTGGCTGGGCTTGTGCCGCTGCTCGCGCTGCTCTGGCGTTGGCGGCCTCCCACCCCGTGGGAAAAGAAAAAAACGGACGCGCAGCCGTAAAGGAACGCAACGGCAGGCTTGCGGCTTGTTGTTTCCTGTGCGATGCTATATTGCTTATGATAAGTAAGAGAGACAAGATCATGCGGAAAAACGATCAGGCCGATGATCGAAAAACACGGGAAGTCTCAGGCCATGCCGGACTTTCTATAGGTCCGCTTTTGTGCCTCATCCTGTTTTTCTGGACAGGCGCTTTTGCCGCCTCTCTGTGGTATAGCCTGGGCGAGCTTGAAGCGCATGCTGTGGATTCCGCCCGTATCCAGGCGCGGACCGCTTTTGAAAAAGACGTTATGTACCGCCGCTGGAACTCGAAGATGGGCGGAGTTATGGCAGTGATCGCGCCCGGCGTGCTTGAGCCCAACCCCTACCTGACCCTCCCCGGGCGGGACATCACAAGCACGGACGGCGTACGCTACACAAAAATCAATCCCGCAT
>JAIRVN010000031.1 GCA_031253875.1 Deltaproteobacteria bacterium
CACTTTGACCTGCGTTTCGCCCCCACGCAATACGATGATGTGGAACACGACATCCGCCATGCCTTGCGCGGGGAATTGCCCGTCTATCAAGGACATTTGCGCGTCGCGCATATGCAGAGCTCCGGACAGGCAGCCTGGGCCGAACCGGCCAAACTCCTCGCAACCTGGGCCAACCTGTTCAAGCTGCAAATCAAATACACCCAGGCCGAGTATGACAAGATACGCGAGACCGACCATCAAGCCCTGCTGGCGGATATGCTCGGGCGCGTTGCCGGCTTGCCCTGATGTCATGTCACGCCTCACCTGTCGGTTCGGCATGAAGATCGCTGCGCCGGAAAACGCGGTTCCCGGCTTGTGCGCTCCGGGTTTTTCTGCTAACTGTCCTTGATTACATGATTGTGTGATTTGTCCGCGCGCGGCAAATTTGTAAGGAAGAATATGGATTTGAATTACTTCGACATGGTATTGCTGGTTATCCTTGTTCTTTTTCTTCTGCGGGGGATAATGAACGGATTGCTGTCCGAGTTCTCCGGCTTGCTGGGGCTGCTTGGCGGCTTGTGGTACGCGAACTACGCCTACAAAGATGTCGTCCCGTATCTTGCGAAAGTGATCCAGTACCCCGCCTGGCGCGATCTTGCCGCATACGGGCTGGTGTTTGTCAGCGTGCTGGTGGCGGCTGCCCTGTTGGTGCACGTATTGTCCAAAGCTCTTTCGCTGACGGTGCTGTCCTCATTGGACAAAGGCCTGGGAGCGGCGCTGGGCTTGTTGCGCGGCATGGTGATCTGCTCCGTTTCCCTCGTGCTCCTGCGCCATTTTTTGCCGGATGTGCATTTTTTCAAAAATTCGCTCGTCACGCCCTGGTTGGGGCCTTTCTTGAACTTCGCCAAGCTGTATTTGCCCGCCAGCGTGGTTTAGGCACGTATGAAGACAGCCTCCCCGCATGCCTCACTTGACGCGCTGCTTGACGTGATTGAACGCCTTATCGGCCCGGACGGCTGCAACTGGGACAAAGAACAGACCCCCGAATCCCTGGCTGATTACTGCATTGAGGAAAGCTGCGAACTTGTCGCGGCCATCCGATCCGGCAAGCTGCGCGATGTGCGTGAAGAACTGGGCGATCTGTTTTTTTTGCTGCTGTTTCTGTCGCGCCTGTATGCCGACCGGGGCAGCTTCACGCTGCAGGACGCCCTGGAAAGCAGCGCCGAAAAGATGATCCGCCGCCACCCGCATGTTTTCGGCAATACGCGCTTCAACAACAAGGAAGAGCAACTGCGCGCGTGGGAGCGCATCAAGCTTCACGAAAAAACGGCCGGGGAAGAATCCGGGAAACTCTTTGCCGGTCTGCCCGCCGGCTTGCCTGCGTTGATCAAGGCCTATCGCATTCATTCCAAGGCCGCGCGCGTGGGTTTTACCTGGCCGGAAGACGAGGAAGTGGAACGCCAGGTGGAGGCCGAATGGCTGGAATTCCTGGACGCCGGGCGACAGGGACGGGACGCGCAAAGCCGCGAATTGGGCGATCTGCTTTTCACGCTTGTGGAGCTGGGACGGCGCAAGGGCATCAAGGCCAATGAGGCGCTGGATCACACCTTGCTGCGTTTTCTGGCGCGCTTTACAGCTATGGAAGAACTCGCCCGCGCGCGTGGTCTGGATTTTGCCGCGCTGTCCCTGGACGACAAGGATACGCTGTGGAACGAGGTGAAAGCGCAGGAAAGCGCGCAGGCCCAAGGGTAAAACCTTATCCCAGCAGTTTCAGCTTCTCCATCAATATGGCCGCCCTGCGCCTGCCGATGCCGGGAATGACCTCCAATTCGGCGATAGTGGCCCGCCGCATGGCCGCAAGCGAATCGAAACACGCCCATAGCCGCTTGGCCGTCGCAAGTCCAATGCCCGGAATGCGGCTGAGTTCACCCGTCAGCGCTTCCTTGCTGCGCGCTTTACGGTGCGCGCCCAAGGCAAAATGGTGGGCGCAGTCGCGGATATGCTGCAAAAACAGCAGCTCCGGGCAGCCCGGTTTGAGCGGCAACGGGTTGCTGCGCCCGGGCAGGAAGACGCGATCCGCGACGTTCCCGGCGCGACGGTCGCTTTTGCCGTCCTCCCGCGCCTTGGCGATGGCGGCCAAGGCAAAAAGCCCGACCTGCCCGGCATCTTCCAGCGCGCGCTGCACGGCGGCAAGCTGGCCGCGCCCGCCGTCCACGAGCAGCACATCCGGCCAGGGCGGGCCAGATTCCAGGCGGCGCGGCAGCCAGGCTCGCAACGACGCATGGTCGTCGCCGCCTGTATCTTCCAGGGCATACGTGCGGTAGGCGGATTTCGCCGCCCTGCCTTCCTCAAAGACAACCAGGCCGACTCGCGTGGCCTGTCCGGCGCAATGTGAAACGTCAACACATTCTATGCGACCCGGCGGCGCGGCAAGATGCAAGGCTGCGGCCAGACCCGCCGGCTGGTCGGCGCGCCGCCGCAAGGCTTCCTCTCGGGCGTTGATGCCGGCCATATCCACCAGACGCTGCTCATCCGCCCCATGCGCGGCCTGAATGCGCACCGGGGCGCCGCGCAACTCGGCCAGCAGGCTCTCCCGCAGGGCAAGCGCGCCACCCTCTTCCTCCGTGTCCACCGGCAGCCAGGGGAAAATGATACGCGGCGGAACAGCGTCGCCAGGTCCATAAAACTGTGCGGGAAACCCGAGCAGCGCCTCTCCGGCGGCATCGGAATCCAGGCCCGGCCAGAAAAAGCTTCGTCCGCCCAGCAGCGCGCCATCACGCACAAAGAGCACTCCGAGCCCGAGCCCGTTTTCCGCGTGGGCAAAACCGAGCACATCCAGATCTCCGCCTCCGGGCAACACGGCCGCCTGATGTTCCAGGGTGCGCTGCACCGCGCGGATCTGATCCCGTAACGCGGCGGCGCGTTCAAATTCCAAAGCTTCCGCGGCAAGTTCCATCTCGCGCCGCAAACTTTCCAACAATTCCCGCGAACGTCCGGCCAGCAGCGCTTCCACCTTGTCCAGCAGGCGCGCGTACTCCTGCTGTTCTACCAAACCCGCGCAGGGAGCATGGCACTGGCGCATATGGTGGTACAAACAGGGTCGCTTGCGGTTTTGCATGGCGCGATCACCGCATCGGCGCAGGCAAAAGGCCGCATGAATGGCTTTCCAGGTCTGGCGGGCCGCAAAGCTGGACGCATACGGCCCGAAATAACGCGCGCCGTCGCGCCGCACGGCGCGCACGAGCTCCAGTCGCGGAAAGGGATGGCGGCGGGCGATGCGGAAAAGCAGGTACTGCTTGTCGTCGCGCAGCACGATATTGTAGCGCGGGCGATGCTTTTTGATCAGGCTGGCCTCAAGCAGCAGGGCTTCTTTTTCCGTGGCGGTGGGCAAGGTGTCCAGACTGCGGGCATGGCCCAGCATGGCCAGGGTCTTCGGGGACAGTCCCTGTGAGCGGAAATAGGAAAGCACGCGCGATCGAAGCGCCCTGGCCTTGCCTACGTATATGACGCGCCCGAAGGCGTCCTTGTAGAGGTACACGCCGGGGCACAGGGGGATGTCGTGGGGATGGGGACGCTGCATGGACACGTTCATACGAAAAAAAGCTGCAAATGAAAACGCCCGTCAAGTTTCGCGCCGGGTCTCAGCTTCCATCAAGGCTTGCGCGTTCAAGAGAAAAGCTGATATTCTGTCTCTACGGCAGCGTAATATCGCGAGTCAGGGCTTGCAACATGCAAAGGAGAAAACCTATGCCGGAAACGACGCGTATCGGCTGGATCGGCACAGGCATCATGGGCGCATCCATGGCGGGACATCTGCTCAAGAACGGCTACCCCGTCAGCGTATATAACCGCACCCGCCAACGGGCCCAGGCATTGCTTGACGCAGGCGCGCATTGGCTGGATTCTCCACAGGACGTGGCGCGGAATTCCGACATTGTCTTCACCATTGTGGGCTATCCCCACGATGTCGAAGAGGCGGTTCTTGGGGAAAAGGGCGTCCTGTCCGGGCTGGCCGCAGGCGGTATCGTGTGTGATATGACCACGAGCAGCCCCGCGCTTGCGGAACGCATCGCCCAACTTGCCGAAGCCAAAGGCTGCACGGCTCTGGATGCGCCGGTAACGGGCGGAGATATGGGCGCGCGTAACGCCACGCTTGCCATCCTGGTCGGCGGGGATACGGCGGCCTTTGAACAGCTTAAGCCTTGCTTTGCGCTCATGGGCAAGCGCATTACCCATTTCGGCAAACCCGGCATGGGACAGCAGGCCAAGCTTGCCAACCAGATAGCTGTTGCGGGGCTCATGTTCAGCGTATGTGAATCCCTGCTCTATGCCCATGAGGCCGGACTTGATGCGCGCGTCTGGCTTGAGACGGCCAGCAGCGGCGCCGCAGGCAGCACGGCCCTGACGAACTACGG
>JAIRVN010000110.1 GCA_031253875.1 Deltaproteobacteria bacterium
CTCGGTACTGACCCTGTTCGTCAGCAACACGGCAACAGCGGTTCTGCTCGCGCCCATCGCCATGCAAGCGGCCCTCAGCATGGGGGTGAGCCCGTATCCCTTCCTCTTCGCCGTAGCGGTCGCGGCAAGCATGTGTTTTGCCAGCCCGTTTTCCACCGCGCCCAACGCGCTGGTCATGTCCGCCGGACAGTACGCCTTTATCGATTATGTCAGGGTAGGCCTGCCGCTGCAAATAGCCTTCGGCGTAGTCATGATCTTGGCCCTGCCGCTGATTTTTCCGTTTGCCGTCCCATGACGCCTGCAGCACTTTTCATGTGAGGTGCGCACACAACTCAGGCAGAAACTTGACGCCCGCAAGACAGCCCCCTATACCAAGCACAGCAGGCTCAACCTGCGTGGATTGGATTTTTTGTCGGCATCCAAGCGGAAACAGTCATGGACTACCCACTTTTCACGAATTTTTTTACCGCCGGAGCGCGCGCTTTTCTGAACAGCGCCCTGGATCTGGCACTGGCGGAGGACGGCGCGGATCTCACCTCTCAGGGCATTTTTCCGCCCCAAGCGCGGGCATACGCGCTGATTACGGCCAAAGAAACAAGCCTGGTCGCCGGCTTGCCCATTATCCCCCTGATCATGGAACGCTGCGAGCTTTCCCGGGCGGCATGGGAATGGCGGGCGCTCGTCACGGAAGGCGAACGGGTGGAACCCGGACGCGCACTCGTCCATATTGAAGGCAGCACGCGCGGGCTTTTGAAAGCCGAACGCGTCATGTTGAACGTGCTCAGCCATCTTTCCGGCATCGCCAATTGTACTCGGTGCTATGCCGAAGCACTGGAGGGTACGGGAACCAGGCTGCTGGACACTCGCAAAACCCTGCCCTGCCTGCGCTGGCCGGACAAATACGCCGTGCTGGTGGGCGGCGGACATAACCACCGCCGCGATCTGTCCGAAATGCTCATGATCAAGGACAACCACATCGACGCCGCCGGTTCGATCCGCGAAGCGGTCTCCCGCTTGCGCGGCTTGTACGGCGCAGGCTGCCCGCCCATTGAAGTGGAATGCCGCAACCTTGAGGAACTGCGCGAAGCCCTGGACAGCGGCGTGGAACGCGTCATGCTTGACAATATGGATATCCCGGCCCTGGCCGCCGCCCTGCCCCTCATTCCGCCGCAGGTGGAGGCCGAAGTCAGCGGCGGCGTGACGCTTGACAACATCCGCGCCCTGGCCCTGGCCTCATCCCGACGGCCCGACTTCATTTCCGTCGGCCGCATCACCCATTCCGCTCCTGCTGCCGACTTCAGCATGCACATCAACAACAAGACGCTCCTATGAACACACACAGACTTTCCTCACAGGCCCTGATCATCGGCACCGGCATTGCCGGCTGTGCGGCAGCTCTCACCCTGGCGGACGCGGGCTGCGAAGTCACTCTGATTACCGGAGGCCAGCAGGCCGACGGCGGCAATTCCGAACTGGCCCAGGGGGGCATCATCTACAAAGCCCCGGATACGGACGATGCACCCGCCCTGGAGCGGGACATCCTGATCGCCGGACATCGCTGCAATTATGTGAAAGCCGTACGCCATCTGTGCCGCAAAGGCCCGGAAGCCGTAGAACGCATGCTGTTCGAGAGAGCCCCGGCGCCTTTTGAATGCGGGCCCGACGGGAGCCTCCTGCGTACGCGCGAAGGCGGGCACAGCGCCGCGCGCATTCTGTTCTGCGCGGACCACACCGGCCGCAGCATCATGGAAGGACTGAAGCACGCCGTATCCGCCAGTGCGAATATCCGCGTACTTCCAAGGCGCACCGCTATCGACCTGCTCACCGTACGCCATCACAGCCAGGCCTTGAGCTACCGGTACCAGACGCAAAACCGCTGCCTGGGCGCTTACGTGTTTAACGAAGAACGCGGCCAGACCGAGACGCTGCTCGCCCACCAGACCATCCTGGCCACAGGCGGCGTCGGGCAGCTCTACCTGCACAGCACCAATGCGTCCAGTGCCGTGGGTTCGGGCATCGCCATGGCCTCGCGCGCCGGGCTGGCCCTGCACGACCTGGAATTTGTGCAATTCCATCCCACCGCCCTCTACCATCGCCTGGCTTCACGCAGCCCGCTGATCACGGAGGCCTTGCGCGGCGAGGGCGCACGCCTGCTGGACAGCGCCGGCAGCCCGCTCATGTCCCGCTACGACAAGCGCGGCGATCTGGCCCCGCGCGACGTGGTGGCCAAAGCCATGCTGGAGGAAATGCTGCTGACCGGGCAAGCCTGTCTCTATCTTGACGCCTCCTGTGTGGAACATGATCTCGAACGCCGTTTTCCCACTGTCTTCCGAGCCTGCGCGGAGATCGGCATCGATATGGCCAGGGAGCCCATTCCCGTCGTACCCGCAGCCCATTATTTCTGCGGGGGCATCCTGAGCGATCTGCATGGCCGCACCACCCTGGACGGCTTGTATGCCGTCGGCGAATGCGCCTGCACCGGCGTGCATGGCGCAAACCGTCTGGCGAGCAGTTCCCTGCTTGAAGGGCTGCTCTGGGGGATCTGTGCGGGCAAGGACGCCGCCAAGCGGATCCATGCACGCACGGCGCCGCCCAAACGTCTGATGCAAAGCATCCCTGATTGGGAATCGGCCGGAAGCGAACAAAACGACGATCCGGCCCTGATCGCTCAGGATTGGGCCGGCATACGCCATACCATGTGGAATTATGTGGGCATTTCGCGCACAACCAGCCGCCTCCGCCGGGCTTTTGAAGAACTGCGCGACCTTTCGCGCCATATCCACGATTTCTACAAGCGCACGCCGATGTCGAAACGTCTTGTGGATTTGTTCCACGGCTGCCAGGCCGCCTATGTCATCACCCAAAGCGCCATGCGCAACAAAAGGAGTCTGGGTTGCCACAACCGGGTAGATTGAGCGCTGCGGCGCACACAGCGGCTGTCTGCATGCTGGCCTGCTTCTGCGCGGGGCTTTTGGCGATGCCTGCCCATGCCGCAGCCTCCGCAGCGCAGCAAAAAACGCGTCCTGTTCCGTCTACAAACGCGACCAAACCCGGCTGGAGTTTCCAGGCGCCGGACAGAAGCGCCCAGGATGCCCGCTGGCGTGAATCCATAAGCGCTACACTCCAGCAGACAACGTTCGCGCCTTCCGCCCCGGCCGGACGTTATCTGCAACATAACGCCACCATGCCCGGCAAACGCCTGCCGCCCGCACGACTGGACGATCTGGATACGATGCGCCCGCCGGAGCGCAAACAGCGCATGGCGGACGGCAAACCTTCCGTTCATGGCGAATTTACCAAACACAGCACAAGCTGGCGTCCGCAGCACGACCCCGCCGATACCGCCGGCGCCACCCCCGCTCTCAGGGAGGAACGCCGAGCGGGCGCCTATGCGGACTTCCATCCCGCCGAGGATGTGGAACTCAAGCTCGGCCCCGAATACCACCTCGGCACCTCCACGCTGCGGCCGGATCAAACAGGCCACAGCAAGGACAAGGACAATGTCGGCGCCTTCGGCATGGGCATGAAGCTGAAAATCGATTTTTAGCGCATGGCGCGTCCGGAGCACGCCTTGACAGTGTCGGCGGTTCATCCCATACTTGCGACAAGGTATTCAACCCAGTTGCAGCTACAAAGCATTGCAGCAAGGAGACGCGATGAGCGACGCGAACGATTCCCTTTCCGTGTATGACACCCACGAACTCGACCACAAAGATGCGGAACTGCTGCAGCTTGTGACCTTCAAGATCGCCGAAGAAGAATTCGGCGTGGATATCTTGAGTGTTCAGGAAATCATCCGCCTGATGCAGATCACCACCGTGCCCCGCGCGCCGGCCTGCATTGAAGGCGTCATCAACCTGCGCGGCAAGGTCATCCCCGTTATCGACATGCGTAAACGCTTCAATCTGCCCGCAGTCGAGCGTGACAGCCATACCCGCATCATCGTCATGGAATTCGCTTCCTCCAAAATCGTCAGTTTCCTGGTAGACGCGGTTTCTGAAGTGCTGCGTATTCCGACCAGCACAGTGGAACCCCCCCCCGCCGTCGTTTCCGGCGTGGGTTCGGAATATATCAGAGGTGTAGGCAAGCTGGACGACCGGCTGCTCATCCTGCTGGATCTGGACAGCCTGCTCGCAGGTATGGATATCTCCAACATCACATAGATCATGAATATTCGTCTGTCGCGTTCCATAGTGGGAGACGCCGAAGCCCAAGCTGTCCGCCGCGTGCTCATAGAAGACGGCTACCTCGGCATGGGCACGGAAGTGCGCCTCTTTGAAGAAGAACTCGCCGCGTACCTCGAACGCGCGCCGGATCAGGTTATGGCCGTCAACAGCGGCACCGCCGCCCTGCACCTTGCCGTACAGGCGGCGGTAGAACCAGGTTATGAGGTGCTTGTGCCTTCGCTGACCTTTGTGGCTTCCTTCCAGGCCATCGGCGCGGCGGGCTGCGTGCCCGTGGCCTGCGACGCGCGCGAAGACAGCGCCACCATTGACCTCAACGATGCCGCAACGCGCATCACTCCGCGTACGCGCGCCATCATGCCCGTACATTACGCCAGTAACCCCGCCGGACTCGACGCCACCCGCGAATTCGCCCGCAAACACAAACTGCGGATCATTGAAGACGCGGCGCATGCCTTCGGCTGCCGCCATCAAGGCCGCCGCATCGGCAGTTTCGGGGATGTAATCTGCTTCAGCTTCGACGGCATCAAAAACATCACCTGCGGCGAAGGGGGCTGCATCGTCACTGCGGATCCGGAAACTGCCCGCCGTTGCCGCGATGCGCGACTGCTCGCCGTGCAGAACGATACCCAGGTCCGCTATGCCGGCGCGCGCAGTTGGGATTTTGACGTCACCGACCAAGGCTACCGCTACCACATGAGCAACATCATGGCTGCCATCGGCCGCGTGCAACTCGGCCGCCTGGAAAACGAATTCGGCCCTCGGCGTGTGCGCCTGGCCGCCATCTACAGGGAACGCTTGGCAAACCTGCTCGATCTCGCCTTCTTCCAGAACAACCCGGAAGACGAAATCATCCCGCACATCATGCCTGTACGCGTATTGCACGGCCGCCGCGACACGATCAAAGCCGCCCTGGCCGAAGCCGGCATCCCCACCGGCATGCACTATAAGCCCAACCACCTGCTCAGTCGCTACGGCGGGGGAAAACCTGCTCTGCCCGTGACCGAGCGCCTCTACAGCGAACTCATGACCCTGCCCCTGCACCCCGGCCTGAGCGAGGACGAAGTCGGACATATCTGCGCGGTATTGCGAAACGCGCTGCGGTAATGGCATGCATACGACGCCCGCTGTCTCCATCATCATGAACTGCCTGGACTGCGCGGAAGACCTGCCCGCCGCGCTTGCCAGCGTGCAGGCCCAGACCTTTCAGGACTGGGAAATCATCTTCTGGGACAACGCGTCTACGGATCCAAGCCCTGACATCGCTCGGTCTTTCGGCCCGAAACTGCGCTTTTTCCACGGCGCAAACACCGTAGATCTCGGCGCGGCGCGTAACTTGGCCCTGCGGGAAGCCAAAGGCCGCTATATCGCGTTTCTGGATTGCGACGATCTGTGGCGGGAAGAAAAACTGGAAAAGCAGGTCGCGCTGTTTGAGGACAATCCGCGCCTGGGGCTGGTATGCACGGATACGGAAATTTTCGCAGGCGCCAGAACCTTGAGTCGCGTATTCGCGCGGACCGCTCCGGCCAGGGGCAGAGTGTTCAAGGAGCTCATGCAGCGGCAATGGATTTCCATGTCCTCGGCCATGTTGCGCACCCAGGCCCTGCACAGCCTGGATCATTGGTTCGACGAGCGTCTGAATTTGTGCGAAGAAGCGGATCTTTTCTACCGCATCGCCCATGACTGGGAATTGGAGTATGTGGATGCGCCGCTGACCCGTTGGCGCGTGCATGGCGCCAACACTACCTTCAAAAAATTCGGGATGTTCGCACAGGAGACGCTGTATATCCTTGACAAACACCGCCGTATGTATCCGTATTATGAGGAAGAATACGGGGAACTGGTAGAACTGCTCACGCGGCGCGCGGCGTTCCAGCAAGGCGTCGCCCTGTGGCGCGACGGCCAAGGAGCGAAGGCGCGTGAAACCATTGCCCCGTATGCGGGCGGCTCGATAAAATTCCGCCTGTTCCTGGCGGCAAGCTATCTGCCGGGCAGCTTCTTCGATAGTCTATCGCGGCTGTATTTCGCCCTGCCGGGCCGGCTGCGGCGTTAGAGCAGACTAACGCTGTTTCCACGCCGCGCCCAGGCGGGCGGCCTTAAGATTCACGTCCACGATCTTGGCGGGCAGATGTTTCTTAATGCCCGCTTCCAGGGCATCCATTCCAAAAGAAAAAGCGTCTGCCGCGCACACCGCGCCGAGCAGCGCGCTGTTGCCGCTCTGGATGGAACCGGCTTCGCGCCCCAGACTCCGGCAAGGCAGAAAGACCGCGTCTTGCGCCACGGCCCGCACTGTGGCCCGCAATCCGTCTGGATCAGGATAGAATTCCTTTTGCAAGGCCACGCCAAGAGGCGGCAAGCTTTCGGAACTGGAAAAGACGCGCCCGCCGGGAACAAGGTAGGGCAGGGCGCGCAGGGTTTCCAGCGGTTCAAAGCCCAACAGCAGATCGGCTTCGCCAAACGCTATCCTGGGCGAACGCCAGCCGCCGATCAGCAGCGCGGATTCCACCACGCCGCCGCGTTGGGCCATGCCGTGCACTTCGCCCGATGTGACCTCAAGACCCAAATCCAGGGCAATTTTCGCCAAAAGGGTCGTGGCCGTGAGAGTGCCCTGGCCGCCCACACCTGTCATGACAATACGAAGATTCGCCACGATCAACTCCTTTTGCGGGACTTGAAGGCCGGGGAAAGCTGGAGGCAGAGCATGCACCCGGCGCACTGACTTTCGCTCACCACCACGCGGTCGTCTTCGCGGCGCATCGCGGGGCAGGCCACACGCTCAAGGGCGGCCAGGGCCTCCGGTACCTGTACCGGCACGTGGGCCGCCTGTGGCGCGCTCTTTTTGAGCACCCGCCGGGCATACAGCACACAGGGTTCACGCGCGATGAGCACGCGTACCCCCGTCAGGGATTTCATGGCTTCCAGCGCCTGCAACAGCTTTTTACGGTTATAGGCTCGTACGGTTGTATGCTGCTGCACGCCGCAGCCCTGCACCACAGCTTCGATATCAAGATGCACATGATCCGCGCCCAGCACTTCGGCATCCACGCCGGGATGGGGCTGGTGTCCGGTCATGGCGGTGGTGCCATTATCCAAAATGACCAGCAGCAGATTGTGCTTGTTGAAAACCGCGTTTACCAGGCCGGTGATGCCGGAATGAAAAAACGTGGAATCGCCGATAAAGGCCACGACAGCTTTGCCCGACGCCCTGGCAAAACCGCTCCCCGCGCTGACCGAAGACCCCATGCACAACAAAAAGTCCGCCATGCGCAAAGGCGGCAGTATGCCGAGGGTATAGCAGCCGATATCGCTGGAATAGAAGGCGTTATCACCGAAAACCTCGCGCACGGCGGTAAAAACCGCCCGGTGCGCACACCCCGCGCACAGCAAGGGCGGACGCTGCGGCAGGTCGGGCTGTACGTCCGCGTGCCGTACGGGCGCGTAATGCTCGCCCAGGTATGCGGCCAGCGCTTCCAGCACCAGGCTGGTCGAATATTCGCCCAGCCGCGTCAACGGCCCCCCCTTGCCGCTGACAAGCACGCCGAAGCCGCGCTGCTGGACAAAGGCGCGCACGTCATTCTCCAGCAACGGCTCCAGTTCTTCAAGCACCAGAATCTTGTCGCAAGCGCCGAGAAAAGTCCCCAGCAGTTTTTCCGGCAGGGGCCAGCTCATTCCGAGTTCCAGCACCCTGACCCTGTCCTGCCAGGCGCTCAAGGCCAGTGCATCCGCAAGGTAATTACGGGCTACGCCGCTGACGACGATGCCGAGGCGGCTGCCCGTATTGCCTGAAACGCGGTTCCAGGGACTGACATCCGCCTCCTTGCCGGCAACGGCAAGTTTTTCCAGCAACACAGGATGCCGGGCGCGGGCTACGGCGGGCACGGGCACAAAACGCTGCGGCTGTTTGGCATATGCCGCCGGAATACGTTCGGCCAACGCCCCGAAACGCACCGGGCCGCGCACATGATTGAGGCGGGTTGTGGTGCGCAGCATCACGGGCTGCTCAAGGCCGCGCGCCAGCAGCAACGCATCGCGCGTCATATCCTTTGCTTCCTGGGCCGTTGCCGGCTCAAAGCAGGGCAGTCCGGCAAAGCGGGCATAATAGCGAT